>CALIUX010000127.1 GCA_938048505.1 uncultured Pseudomonadales bacterium | reverse complement strand
GGTTTTGTTGTAGGCGATTGGAATAGCCATGCGTTGATTCCAGGCTGTAAGCCCGATAATTGCCCTGAGGCGATTATTGCCGGCCTCGATATGTTTATGGTGCCAGAGCATTGGAAAAGCTTTATTCGCAATACTGTGCAGCAGGTGCGTGATGGTGTGATTCCCATGTCACGTATTGATGATGCGGTAACACGTATTCTGCGTAGTAAATATCGTGCAGGTATTATGGATGCGCCCAAACCGTCTGCTCGTTCACTGGCGGGTAAAAAAGCGCTCTTTGGCGCGCCGGAGCATCTTGCCCTCGCACGTCAAGCCGTGCGTGAGTCGGCTGTTTTAATTAAGAATAATGCCAATGCCCTACCTCTTTCCCCTAAAAGCCGTGTGCTGGTTGTTGGCGCTGCAGCCGATGATATTGGCCGTCAGTCGGGCGGCTGGACAATATCATGGCAAGGCACCGGAACAACCAATGCTGACTTTCCTTCTGGCCGTTCGATCTGGCAAGGCATTAAACAGCATGTAGAAGCCGCTGGCGGTAAAGCAGCCTATTCACCAAACGGCGAGTTTACCCAAAAGCCTGATGTTGCCATTATGGTCTATGGTGAAAAGCCTTACGCCGAATGGCAAGGTGACCTACGCACATTGGCATGGCAGCCTGGTGATCATGCTGATGCGTTGATGTTAGAAAAATTAAAAGCAGCTGGCATCAAAGTGATTAGCGTATTTATATCTGGCAGACCGTTGTGGTTAAACCGAGAGATTAATGCCAGTGATGCATTTATTGCTGCGTGGCTACCTGGCTCACAAGGTGCGGGAATTGCTGATTTAATATTTACGGACTCTGCAGGGAAGATCGCATATGACTTCACCGGAAAATTACCTTTGAGCTGGCCAGCTAAGCCAGATGATTATGAAGTAAATGTAGGGGATGCGATGTATGAACCGCTGTTCCCATTTGGCTACGGGTTAAGTTACGCCCAGCCGGGTAAAGCGATTGCGCAATTGAATACTGACCCCGGTAATGCGTTAGATGGCCTTGTGACCAATACACCACTTTTTAAAGGCCGTGCACGCGATCCTTGGCAACTTTTTGTTGAAAGCTTTAATAAAGAGAATGGTAAAACGGGTAATAAATCACAAGACAATGAAAAAGCACTGCGCGAAAAAGTACTGTATGAAAGTAGCTTGATTAAAACGCTTGCACTGGTTGTGGGCGAGGCGGACCAAGAAACGCAAGGCGATGCCATTGATGTACAGTGGACTGGGAAAGCCGAAGGTGAAATCAGCTTACAAGCTCAAGATGTGCCGGCGATTTTTGATGAACATATCGAACAAAATGCCATTATTGCATTTGATGTATACCGCATGAGCAAAGCAAATGAACCCATCTTTTTACAAATGAATGATACGCAAGGCACGCATAAAATTGATATCACCCTCAAATTTAATGCTGCCCCTATTAATGAGTGGAATCGTTTATCTGTTGATGTTGGCTGCTTTAAAAAAGCAGGGCTTAATATGCAATATATTACAAAGGCCATTGGGTTTAGTACGCAAGGGGCTGTTAAAGCCCGTTTTGCAAATATTCAAATTGAGCCTGAAATGGTTGATAAGGCAGCGTTTCGTTGTATATAGCGGATGTAAAAATAAAGAGATGTTGATGGGTAAGGCTTTTCGGGCAGGGATCGCCTGTATTTTTAGGTGTAGATAGTTGAGGTGGATGGTTTAATTAGCTGACTTTCTTGGCAGGAATGTTGGGAGGGGACTAGTCAGTTCCAAGCATCAAGTATCCACAGACAGATTAGGGCAATTCGTTAATTTTTATGAAGGATAAGAAAAGACATACCGGCTGAAGAGCCGGTATGTTTAAACGTAAAAACTTATTCTGTGATGTCAGAAAGAGTTAATTTCTCTAAGAGTAGCTCTGTGTCGGCTATACCCCAAATATCACTGATACGCAGTGCGACACCAGAAGACTCACCCCAGTCAATATCACTGGATTGATCGCGGTCAACATCAAAGGCAAAAGCGGCGCTGAGTTTTGGGCCTACGCTAGCAAAATAAGCATAATTGTATGTTTCGCTTCCGATTGTTTCGCCTGAAACGGTATCAATAAAATGCACTAGGAATGGTTGACCTTGTAACTCAACGGTAGCACTACCAAAATCTAATGTTATAGCATAACGCTTACCCGATTGAATAATACCTTTTTCAAGTGGCAGCTCTACGTACCCAAACTGCTCATCGAGTGTGAAGCTTAAAGAAGTTGAGCCATTAACATTGCGCGTTGTTAGAGTAGAATCGCCGCTAACCAAAAAGTCGCTGACGTCACCATCTTCAAAATCGTAGTTTGCAATGTAATTATCAAGCTTTCGCATTTTCACATTATCAAGTGCACCCTTTCCGTTTGCGACGCCAGTGATACGTAATTTCGTCTCAACACCACTTACAGTATTCGGCGCAACAAAAGACACAGCTCGTTCATACCATTCGCCACTGGTACCAAGTGGCGCTATACCGAGCTGATTAAAAGTACGAAAATCTATGCGTTGGTCTCGCCCGTCTGCGAATAGCTCCACATCCCAATTATTCCACTGAGCATCGGCATCTGCTCTCGCATCAAGGCTGATAAAATAGATATTACCGCTTTCTAATACACCTTCAGCGAGCGTCGTCTCAACATAACTTCTGATGGCATCATTATCATCAATCACAACAGGGTCCATATTGACACCTGTCGTACCGTCGGTAACGAACGCGCTATCGTTCGACAACTTCGCATTATTGGTTTGCCAATAGTCACCATTCAATATACCGCTTTCAAAGCTAGGGTCTGATAAGAGGTTGGTTACGACAGGAGCAGAACTGGAACTGGCTTCTGATGATGAAATCATAACTTCTGATGAGCTCTCCCCAATAGAGCTCATAGCCAATGAAGAACTCATTTCAGTAATAGAGCTAGAGACTACAACAGTGGATGAGTTAGAGGATTCAGAGCTTGCAGTGGTTTCCGATGATGCGCTTGCTGCAATAGAGCTCTCCACTGCTACGGAAGATGCAGTCTCTGATGAGCTCTCTCCAATTGAACTAGCAGTTATATTCGAAGATGCACTTTCAACAACCGAACTGAGTGAAGATTTTTCTACAGACGAACTTGAATTATTACCTCCAACACAAGCCGCCAGCCATAGCGGCACAGTACAAAACGCGATACGTTTTAATATTATGATCTTACTCATAGACACAACACTCCTATAGACTTTTTTTGTTATTGATTATTATTTGCCTGTGGTATTCACAAGTGCTTAGCCAGTCTAATCGAAAACGGCTGATTTGTGGGATATTTGAACTATTTTAATAGCATGTTTATTTTTTCGGCGATATTCTCTAAAGCTTCCTAAGGGATAGTGAGTCAGTGTTATGAAGAATAAAAAATGTTACTGCTGTGCGGAGTGGGAGTGAATATCGCGACAGAGCAAAAAGCCCCAGTCAGTTAGAGTTAGGGCTTTGATAAGTCTGAGAGAAAGAAAGAGTCTATGGCTCTGACAACTTTGGTTAGATCAAGAAACCCAAGGTGATGCTATTGATGTACAATGGACTGGGAAAGCTGAAGGTGAAATCAGCTTACAAGCTCAAAATGTGCCGGCGATTTTTGATGAACATATCGAACAAAATGCCATTATTGCATTTGATGTTTACCGCATGAACAAAGCAAATGAACCAATCTTTTTACAAAT
>CALIUX010000126.1 GCA_938048505.1 uncultured Pseudomonadales bacterium | reverse complement strand
ACACTGCCATGCGGTATTGAGCCGTGCTTTACAAGAACGCGACCGACTCCCTCTAACCGACTGGGTCAAAGGTGTTTGGCTGGCGCTGGGCGGGAGTGTTGTTATTCAAGCCGAAGATCGCTTGAATGTGGAGCGTTACTTTGATGCGCTGGCGGAATTAACGCTTACCGAAGCTGCAACGCAGCCCGAACGGCTCACACGTTTGCTCAGCACACTGTATGCACTGCCTGACCCTGAAGCCACTGAACAGCTGCAGGTGATGACCATGCATAAATCAAAAGGCCTTGAGTTTGATGCGGTATTCTTGGTGGGGTTAGGCTCTGCAGGGGCAAAACCCAATAGCCCGCTTATTCGTTGGCATGAGCATATTTTTACTGATGCTACAGAAGGACGCACTTGGCTACTGAGCCCAACGGGTGAAAAAGGAGAAGAGCGCGATACGCTTTATCATTGGCTAGGTCTACAACAAGCGCGGCGTGAATTGCTTGAATCGTGCCGTTTGTTTTATGTTGCATGTACACGCGCCAAAAAAAACCTGTATTTAAGCGCCGAGCTGCCTATTGATAAAAAGACAAACGAAGTCGCGGCGCCGCGAAAAGGCAGCTTGCTCAGCCATATTTGGTCAACCATGCAAGATGCTTTTTTAGTGCGCTGCCAAAGACTAGATGACACACAGCAATCAGAGCATGACAACTTATTACATGAAGAGGCGGCAGGGCAAATGTTGTACCGCCTGCCAGATGCATCGTGTTTGCCGGCTGAAATTTCACATTTTACGGAGTTGATGAATACTCGTCATTCAACTGAGCGCTCACCCCAAAATAGCGCTATTACGCATGGTCTTTCCGTATCGACATTGATGCCTACATTGGCTCATCGAAACCGCGCAACGCCACTTTCCATGCCCGAATCTAAGCCTTGCTATCAGCAGGCTGTGGGAACGCTGGTACATGAATTACTTGAAGTGGTTGTTTCCCGTGTTAACAAGGGCTTTGATCTAGAGCGCTTTATTCAACAGTCTAAACCCTTCTGGATATCACGGCTGCAACAGCTACTGCCCACAATGCAAATCAGTACAGGGCATGTTAACGAAGGGCAATGGCTGGAAGAGGCGGTTAGCCATGTGGAGCACTGTACTCGCCAAGCACTCAATCATCACTCGCCACTGCATGAAGCACTCAGCCATGCAGAAGTGATTCATACTGAATATCCGTTGATGGAAGCACTGATAGGGGAGGGCATCGATAATACGGTAAACCAGATTCGCATTGATCTCTGGTGGCAGGATGATCATGGTCAAGTCTTTTTACTAGACTATAAAACGGCTCAAAAAGGGGCTATGTCACTCGAACAATTTGAGCAATATCAGCAGCAAGAATACGCCTCGACACTCAATCATTATGCAGATGCTCTGGGGCGACACACGCAGAGTGAAGTGAGTAAAATCTTATTTTTGCTTGATACGCAAAGCTGGTTGGTTGTGTAGTGAGTGTTATTATTTAACGTGTTTTTTGGGGTGGAGCCTTAAAAAGCCTTAAAAAACATATTCTTGGCTTACTCATTGCTTTATTCAAAACACGAGTCATATCATAGAGAAATAGCGGAGAAGTTATGTATAAAGTATATGGAGATATTCAGTCTGGTAATTGTTACAAAATCAAATTGCTGATGAGTTTTTTGGCTACCCCACACGAATGGATTCATGTTGATATATTAGCTGGTGAAACACACTCTTCAGCGTTTTCTGAGATGAATAGCAATGCAAAAATTCCCGTTCTTCAAATGGGTGAGTCTGACTTTTTATGTGAATCGAATGCCATACTGAATTTTTTGGCAGAAGGGTCTGACTTCTTACCTTCATCGGGCCTTGAGCGGGCCAAAGTATTGCAGTGGCAATTCTTTGAGCAATATAGCCATGAGCCGTATATTGCTGTTGCGCGTTATATCAATAAATACCTTGGTCTTCCGCAAGAGAAAAAAGAAGAATATGACTCCAAGCAAATCGGTGGTCATAAAGCGCTAAAAGTTATGGAAGATCAGCTATCAAAAAGCGATTACCTAGTGGGTAACGCCCCAACCATTGCAGATATTAGTCTCTATGCCTATACCCATGTTGCCCATGAAGGTGGCTTTGATTTGCAACAATATCCCAATATTAAAGAGTGGCTTTCTCGGATTGAAGATCTGCCTAACTATATTGCTATGACCTGATTGCCATAATCTGATTATGGCAATCAGATTGTTCTGGCGTGAAGGGCAATATAATCCAACTGTTATAAATAGGGAATGTTTACACAATGAAAGTAGCTTGTTTTAGTGTTGCAGCAGTTGATTATTTTCCTCAGTTAGAAAAATATTTTCTGGGAGGGAACGCTTTAAATCAATCTATTCGAATGTCAAAGCTAGGCGTTGATTGTGCTTTTGTGGGGGCACTAGGGAACGGCTTTTACGGTGGTGAAATCCTTTCTTTTTTAAAAGCCAATGGGGTTGATACATCCTTTGTTGAAATGCTGGAAGGCGATACAGCCAGTAACCGGCTCTTTAATGATGAATTTGGCGAGCGATTTGGTGAAGAAAATGCATGGAGGGGCGGTGTATATGGAGACTACGTTATTCCCGAAAAAACGTGGGAGTTTATGCGTACATTTGATGTTTGGGCCACGCATGCCTCTTGCCCAAACTTTGACATGGCACGCTCTAAAAAACGCAATAATTTCTTATGCGTCGATTATTTAGATTTGCCAGATTTTGAGTTGATTGCAAGCACGATAGACCGTGTGGATATTGCCTATGTAGGCGGGACTATCGATATGATTGATGGTCTTTTTGAATTGTCTACTAGGACAAAGACTTTAATTGTGCTGACTTTAGGGAGTAAAGGCAGCATTGCTTTTTTTAAAGGTAAACAATACGAACAAAATGCTTTGCCTTCAACTGTTGTGGATACGACTGGCTGTGGAGATGCTTTTCAGGCAGGTTTTACTCATTGTTATTTTATGACAAAGGATATAGCGCAGTCCTTACAGAAAGCAGCTGAATTAGGGTATGCCGCGACTACACATTATGGTGGCGTCGAGTGGTAAATGCAGTATTGTTAGCGTTAGCTTAAATGTTTTATTTAGCTTTTAACCAGCGGTTATTGACCAGTAATTCTAGAGGCCTATATTCGCTTTTATAGCGCATTTTTTGGCATTCTTTTATCCAGTAACCCAAGTAAAGATAAGGCAGAGACAGATCTTTGGTGCGTTGTATTTGATGCAGGATCGCTAATTTACCTAGGCTACGGCTCTCATAAGTTGGGTTGAAATAAGTATAGATGGCCGAAAGACCGTTGCTCAGTTGATCACTGACGGCGCAGCCAATCAATTCATTTTCTAAACGCATTTCAATATAGTGGGTGCAGCCAAAAGGATTATTGAGAAACTCAAGGTATTGCGGTTTTTCTGGTGGGTACATATCACCATCGCTATGGCGTTGGTTTATGTAATCTTTATACAGTTCAAAGTGTTCGTCAGTATCAGGCGTTTGAGTGACGTTAAATGTGAGGTCGCTGTTGCGCTTGATGCAGCGCTTCTGTGAGCGTGAAAAGGCGAATTCTTTAACCGGTATTCTGACGGAAATGCAGGCATTGCAGTCTTCGCAGTGTGGTCGGTAAACATGGTTACCGCTACGCCTAAAGCCATGGCCGGCTAAACCGCTGTAAAAATCTGCATCAATCTCTGCTTTGGGGTCAATAAATAGTGTGGTGGCTTCTTTGTTGTCTAGGTAGCTACATGCGTGTGGCGTCGTGGTGTACAGCTTGATATCACTCCCGTCGCTCATGCGGTGTCCTCTATGTTTGCCTTGTTAACCCGTTGCGGGTGTTGTTGACTTAAAAAGAGTGTTTTGCCGTGATGTTGCTGCCAAAAGCCTTTAAATTCTGCTTGTCTGGGGGCAACATGTTGCATGAGCTGCGACTCAAACTCGCGGCGGCCTAACGTGAGCCCGCCTAAAGACAGTAGGTGTGGGTTTTCAACTTGGCAGTCTATGAGCCCAAATTGATGCTGGGCCAGCCAATCTGAAAAAACTGTGATGGCGACCTTTGAAGCATTGGTAGCATGACTAAACATGCTTTCGCCAAAGAAAACACCGCCCAGTGCAATACCATATAAACCGCCAATGAGTTCACCGGCGGCATTACGTGTTTCAACAGAGTGCGCAATACCATATTGATGGAGATCAACATAGGCTTCTAGCATCTCTTGCGTAATCCATGTGCCATCTTGACCGTTGCGTGCAGCCGATCGACAAGCTTCGATAACCCCTTCGAAGTCTTGATCGAGCGTTACGCTGAGCGCGTTTTGCCGAATATGCTTTTTCAGGCTTTTGCTCTGCTTGACTTGACCCGGTATAAAGACCAGCCGTGGCTGAGGCGTCCACCATAAAATAGGCTGATCATCGCTATACCAAGGGAAAATCCCACGTGCATAAGCCGCAACTAATCTTTGTGGTGAGAGATCGCCACCTACGGCAAGCAAGCCATTTGGCTCATCAAGCGCCGTAGAAGTGGCTGGGAAAAGATTAGGATCCTCGCCCAGCCAGGCAGGCCTTTTTTCGGCTTGAGTCATGAAGTGCCGCTTGGTTGTTTTACTGAAAACTGCTTATTTGGCAGCTGCTCAGGTTATGTGGCTTACTGGTTGTCGAGGTAGCGCTCTGCATCCAGTGCAGCCATACAACCTGAACCCGATGAGGTGATGGCTTGACGGTAGATATGGTCGGCAACATCACCAGCTGCAAAAACACCTTCAATGCTGGTTTGTGTTGCATTACCGTGTAGACCGCTTTTAACAATCACATAGCCGCCGTTCATTTCGAGCTGACCGGCAAAGATATCGGTATTGGGCTTGTGGCCGATGGCAATGAATACGCCTTGTAGCGCCACTTCGGTTTTGCTGTCATCGAGCTTGCTCTTTAAGCGTACGCCCGTGACGCCAGAATCATCCCCTAGCACCTCTTCAAGCTCATGATTCCACATGATGGTGATGTTGCCGTTTTTCTCTTTTTCGAAGATGCGATCTTGCAAGATTTTTTCTGATTTAAGCGTATCGCGGCGGTGTACCAGTACCACTTCTTTACAGATGTTGGATAAGTACAGCGCTTCTTCTACAGCGGTATTACCGCCGCCTACCACAACAACCTTTTGATCACGATAGAAAAACCCATCACAGGTCGCGCAGGCGCTAACGCCTCGGCCCTGAAAGGCTTCTTCTGACGGTAAACCTAAGTACTGTGCAGAAGCGCCGGTACAGATGATGAGTGCATCGCAGGTGTAGCTATCAGAGCCCTTAAGCTTAAAAGGGCGAGAGCTTAGGTCAACTTCGTTGATGTGATCAAAGATCATCTCGGTTTCAAAGCGCTCGGCATGCTTTTGCATTTCGACCATCAAGTCAGGCCCTTGCAAGTCGTGCACGCCACCGGGCCAGTTTTCAACTTCTGTTGTGGTTGTTAACTGCCCACCTTGCTGCATACCGGTTATTAAGCAAGGCTTAAGGTTCGCGCGGGCAGCATAAATTGCTGCGGTATAGCCAGCAGGGCCAGAACCCAGAATAATGAGGCGTCGGTGCTTTGCTTCGGTCATAACCATTTCCTAATTCTAATCAAGTGCGAGTATCGTAATATTATATACACAGCTAGAGTATGTGGTTGCATTGGTTGTATTTTCAATGGCTTGTGCTGTGTATAAGGGCCAATCAGTAGGCTAAAAAGTAGGTCGTACTATTCTACGTATGCGCTATTGGCGCTTATACTGTTTTAAATAGGACGTTAGATGATGGCGCAACTGCTGCTATTTACCTTCAATCTAACGCCAGTCTAAGTGAAGCCTAGGTGAAAATAGAACGAACTAATCAAGAATAGGATCAGATCATCGAAAAAGGGGAGAGGTTCATTTTTTCCCTCAGATTCCCCTTTCATCTATAAAGTATGCATGCTTTAGTAGTGTTAGACGCTGTGATGAGGTATGACTCTCTGCACAGCATAAGCCAATCAGGAAACGTATACCCGTGACAGAAACCGCCTCTAAGCTTGCCATGAATGAACAATCCGCACCGGATGATACGCTGACCAAGCAAACAGGTGATTCGGGTGTACCTGAGGCACACCTTGATGACCCTAATGATTTGCCCGTTGTGCCTGATGCCGCCAGTCCTCATAAAGTAGCCAGCCCGCGCAAGGGAAAGCGACGAACGCAGCCAGCTGCACGCAAAAGTGGAGCCCATCAAGCTGATAAATCAAGACCAACGACTTTAGGTATTATTCTGCGAGAGGGTGCGCTCATTGCTTTAGTGGCGGCTTGCGGTTTTTTTACCCTGGCACTGGCGACATTTGATCCATTTGACCCGGGTTGGTCGAATACGGGTACGAATACGCATGTTGCCAATGCTGGGGGCTCAGTAGGCGCTTGGTTGGCGGATGTAGCCTATTCTCTTTTTGGTTATTTGGCGTATTTGTTCCCTATCATGTTGGCTTACCAAGGCTGGCGCATTTTGAGGGGGCAGCAGCACGACCGCTTCGACCCAGTTGTATTGGGTTTACGCGCGGTGGGTTTATGTCTTGTGATGGTGTCTGCTACGGGCCTTGCTGTGCATTATTTTGGGCAAGAGGCGGGTGATTTGCCCTTTTCGGTTGGTGGCGTATTGGGTGTATCGATTGCAACATCAGTTGATTCGGCATTTGGTGTGATTGGTGGGTCACTTATCTTGGTCTGCTTGCTCTTGTTTGGACTCACCATTTTTATGGATATCTCATGGCTCAAACTGATGGATGCGATTGGGGCTGGCATATTACGAATGGCGCGGCGTTTTAAAGAATACAGGCAAAAACGCAAGTTCCTGCGTGAACAAAAGAAAATCGTTAAGCAAAGTGTGCTTAAACGCAAAGAGGCTGTGGTTAAGCAGGTCAAAGAAACCAAAGAGCGCAAGCCGCCAATGATTAGCCTGCCTAAGAAGGTTGTAGAAGAAAGCCCAAGGGTCGAAAAAGAAAAGCAGCAACCGCTATTCGATTTGCCCGTAGAAGGCGAAATGCCACCCCTTAGCTTGTTAGAGCCCGCACAAAAAGACAGCAAAAAAGGCTATTCTGATGAATCCCTAGAGGCCATGTCGCGGTTATTAGAATTAAAACTCAAAGACTTTGGTGTTGTGGCCGAGGTTGTAGAAGTGATGCCTGGGCCTGTTGTAACGCGTTTTGAAATACAACCCGCTCCAGGGGTGAAGGCCAGTAAAATTACCGGCCTCGCCAAAGATATCGCACGCTCGTTGGCTGTTATTAGTGTACGGGTAGTTGAAGTCATTCAAGGAAAATCGGTTATTGGTATCGAAATTCCCAATGAACACCGCGAAATGGTGCGTTTATCTGAGGTGGTTTCTTCTAAAATTTACGATAGGTCGAAGTCGCCCTTAACCTTTGCTTTAGGGCACGATATTTCGGGTCAGCCCGTGATTGCAGACTTGGCCAAAATGCCCCACTTGTTGGTAGCGGGTACAACGGGCTCTGGTAAGTCTGTTGGGGTGAACTCGATGTTGGTGAGTATCTTGTATAAGGCTTCACCAGAAGATGTGCGTTTACTGTTAGTCGACCCAAAAATGTTGGAGTTGTCGGTTTATGAAGGTATTCCGCATTTGCTGGCACCTGTCATTACAGATATGAAAGATGCTGCAACGGGGCTGCGCTGGTGCGTGGGCGAGATGGAGCGTCGTTATAAATTGATGGCAGCACTGGGTGTGCGTAATTTAGCCGGTTTTAACAAAAAAGTACTGGATGCCATTGAAGCTGGCGAGCCGATTACCGACCCTTTATGGCAACCAGATGAGGCAGGTATTGGTGAAGACGAAGCGCCTTTATTAGAAAAGCTGCCCTTTATTGTGGTAGTCATTGACGAATTTGCCGACATGATGATGATTGTGGGGAAAAAGGTCGAGCAGCTCATTGCCCGTATTGCACAAAAAGCGCGTGCTGCGGGTATTCATATGGTGTTGGCTACTCAGCGTCCGTCTGTGGATGTGATCACGGGTTTGATCAAAGCGAATGTCCCTACCCGTATGGCGTTTCAGGTGTCTTCTAAGATTGATTCGCGTACGATTCTGGATCAAGGCGGCGCTGAGCAGCTACTTGGTCATGGTGATATGCTGTACTTGCCGCCAGGCACTAGCTTATCGATCCGTGTGCATGGGGCTTTTGTCGATGATCATGAAGTGCATGCTGTGGTGGCCGACTGGAAGCGTCGGGGTGAGCCTAACTACCTCGACGAAATCTTTAGTGAGGCAACCGATGCGGTCGTCGTGCCTGGTTACAGTGATGAGGGCAGCGATGGCGGTGATTCCGGTGCTGAGTCTGATCCGCTATATGATGAAGCCGTTGCGTTTGTAACCGATACACGCAAGGCCAGTATTTCGTCTGTTCAGCGCAAGCTACGTATTGGCTATAACCGCGCAGCGCGGTTGATCGAACAGATGGAAGAGTCCGGTGTCGTAACCCCTATGGGGCATAACGGGAGCCGTGAAGTTCTCGCGCCACCACCGCGTTAATTTTTATTTTTGTTTGGAATGTAAGTGAGTTTTCATGGGTAAATATTGCACGACAAAAAGCGCATCAAGCCTGTTATGTTGGGCGCTTTGTTCAGCGGCTTTAGGTTCTAGCGCAATCAGCCTGACGGCAATGGCCGAATCAGAGAACTCGACTGCAAAAAATGCACAATCGGCAGAGTCAAAAGCGACCGTTAAGCAAGATGCGGTTAAAAAGGATTCTGCTGGCGAAGATTCTGTTAAAAAGGGCGCCAAAGCCGAATCGCCTGCATCGGCTCAGCTGATGAAAAAGCTCGCGCGTTACAACACGTTGCAAGGGCGTTTTCAGCAAACACTCCTTGAAAAAAGCGGTAAAGTGATTCAAACAACCGAAGGGGCCTTTAGCCTAAAGCGCCCTGGCCTTTATCGTTGGTTAAGTGATGAGCCTTATCCGCAAGAAGTGGTTGGCAATGGTCAAACCATTTGGGTGCATGACCCAGACTTAGAGCAAGTGACCGTTACGCCTCAATCTCGTATGCCTTTTAATCCAGCCGTACTGCTTAGTGGCAGTATTCGTAGTTTTGATGAGCGTTTTGCTGTGACGCATAGTCAGAATGAAGGTGGTGACCACTTTGAACTCACACCTTTGGCCAATCAATCTAATGCTGGAGTTGCTGCTTTTAGCCGCTTAACGTTAGGTTTTGTTGGGGAGGCTATCAGCCAAGTGGCTTTTAGTGATCGGTTAGGACAAGAAACGCGCATTCAATTTTTAAATGTTAAACCGAATCAGCCACTGGACGATGCGGCATTTGAGTTTGTTGTGCCTGAGGGAGCGGATGTTTTAGTCAATGAGTGATCTGTTCACTCGTGCAGCACCTGAGCCACTGGCCGCACGAATGCGGCCTCGAACGCTTGACGGTTATGTTGGCCAGCAGCACTTGCTGGGGCAAGGTAAACCGTTAGGCGAAGCCTTGCGAAGCGGCGCGTTGCACTCAATGATTTTATGGGGGCCACCCGGTGTAGGGAAGACAACACTTGCGCGGCTCTTTTCTGAAATGGTCGATGGCCACTTTCAATCCCTCTCGGCCGTCTTGGCGGGTGTCAAAGATATTCGCAAAGCGGCAGAAGAAGCCGAGCAACGCTTGGTCATGCATAACCAAAAAACGGTCTTGTTTGTTGATGAGGTGCATCGCTTTAATAAATCACAGCAAGATGCGTTTTTACCTTATGTTGAAGAAGGCACCGTTATTTTTGTGGGCGCCACAACTGAAAACCCTTCGTTTGAAGTCAATAATGCGCTGTTGTCGCGTGCACGCGTGTATGTGCTGCAATCGTTGACCAATCAAGACTTGGCCAGCTTACTGCATAGGACCTTGCGTGATAGTGATAAGGGCTTAGGGCTGCTCGATCTCACTTTAGCGGATGACGCTCAACAGTTTTTGATTCGCTGCGCCGATGGTGATGCAAGGCGGTTGCTGAATTTACTTGAGCTTTCGGCCGATTTAGCCGAGGCGGGCAATACCATTACGTTAGAGCTAGTCGAAACAGTTGCAGCCCATGATGTGCGACGTTTTGATAAGGGCGGTGATGTTTTTTATGAACAGATCTCGGCTTTACATAAAGCCGTAAGAGGCTCCAGTCCAGACGGTGCATTGTACTGGATGGCGCGCATGTTCGATGGTGGCTGCGACCCACTGTATGTGGCGCGCAGAGTGGTCAGAATGGCGAGCGAAGATATTGGTAATGCTGACCCAAGAGGTTTGCAAATTGCCCTTAATGCATGGGATGTACAAACACGTTTAGGTAGCCCAGAAGGGGAGTTAGCCATTGCGCAAGCCGTTGCGTATTTAGCGTGTGCGCCCAAAAGTAATGCTGTTTACAAGGCGTTTAAGCAAGTGATGAAAGAGGTTAAATCCGAGCCGAGCTTTGATGTGCCTAACCACTTGTGTAATGCACCCACTACATTAATGAAATCGCTCGAAATCGGTAAAGATTATCGCTACGCGCACGATGAGCCAGAAGCTTATGCAGCAGGTGAACATTACTTTCCCGATGATATGCCTGCGCGCCGTTATTATGAGCCTGTTGAGCGAGGGTTAGAAATTAAAATCGCCGAAAAACTGAAGCGCCTTGCCGAATTAGATGCCGCAAGCCATGCCTCAAAAGCACCGTAGAGCTAAGTATTCAGTAAAAAGCGTTCAGTAAACGGTATTTAGAAAGGCACTTAGAAAAGGCAATCAGCAAAGGCAGTTACTAAAAGTTTAGTCAGAAGAAGGCCGCTATCAAGAGCGGTGATTCATGAGCACACCGACAGGCTGAATTGACTGAGCCTGACTGAATTAAGATGTAATCAGTCATTTAATAAATAATTCAAACATTTGAAGAAATTGAAGTAAGCAGAGGTGAGGAACGCATGACAGTATGGTTATTTGTTGCAGTAGGGGGTGCTTTGGGGGCATCGATGCGCTTTGCTTTATCGTTAGCTTTTCCGTATGTGCAAGGCCAGTGGCCTCTAGCTACTTTTGCTGCGAACATGCTCGGCTGTTTCTTAATGGGCGTATTGTGGGCACTTTTGCAGCAGTCGGTGATATCGGGTAGTTTAAAACCTCTGCTTGTGACGGGCTTTTTAGGCGCTCTCACAACGTTTTCGACTTTCTCCCTTGAGGCATGGCTGATGCTGACGCACAACGCTTATACACTTGCGCTCAGTTATTTGCTTGTAAGCATTGTTGCGGGCATTGTGTTGGTTGCCGTGGGAAATCGTTTGGTGGGTTTGATTTGGTAGTGTGCTTTCTGATCGGCATAGCCGAACACTTCACTTGACTCTATAATACTGCTTTTCCTCACACTGCATTGATAATTCATACATAAGGTCGTTATGTTAGATCCAAAATTTTTCCGCAATGATTTAAAGCAACTCGCTGAGCAACTGCGCGCCCGTGGTTTTGAGTTAGACGTTGACGCCATTTCTGCACTTGAAGAAAAGCGCAAAACACTCCAAGTGCATTGTGAGTCATTGCAGCAAGAGCGTAACGCCAGCGCTAAGAGTATTGGTAAAGCCAAGGCGCAGGGTGAGGATATTGCCCCATTATTAGCCGCCGTTGAATCGCTCAAAAGCCAATTGCAAGATTCTGAAGCAGAGCTTTCTGGCTTACAAGCCGAGCTAGAAGGTATTTTGGCGCGTGTGCCTAATATCCCACATGAGTCGGTACCGGCGGGTCTAAAAGAAGACGATAATGTTGAGTTGGCGCGAGTAGGTGATATCCCCACATTCGATTTTGAGCCTAAAGATCATGTTGATTTAGGCGCTGAGCTGGGCATGCTCGACTTTGATACCGCGAGCAAAATTACAGGTTCGCGCTTTTCAGTGATGAAGGGGCCATTAGCCACTTTGCACCGCGCATTGACGCAATTTATGCTGAATACGCATACGCTAGAGCATGGTTACAACGAAGTTTACGTACCGTATATGGTTAACCGTGATTCGCTGTATGGCACAGGCCAGCTCCCTAAATTTGAAGAGGATCTGTTTAAGCTAACGGATGATCGAGAGTTTTATTTAATTCCAACGGCTGAAGTGCCGGTTACGAACTTAATGCGTGACGAGATTGTGGATGAATCGGCTTTGCCGTTGCGTTATACCGCGCACACACCGTGCTTCCGCTCTGAAGCAGGCAGTTATGGTCGAGATACCCGAGGCATGATCCGCCAGCATCAATTTGAAAAGGTTGAATTAGTTCAGCTCGTTAAGCCCGAAGAATCCGATACGGCACTTGAGCGCTTAACGGAGCATGCCGAAGCTATTTTGCAGAAACTAGGCTTGGCCTATCGCAAAATGATCTTATGTGCCGGTGATATGGGCTTTTCTGCAACAAAAACCTATGACCTTGAAGTGTGGGTGCCATCGCAAGAGAAATACCGAGAAATCTCTTCTTGCAGTAATATGCGCGACTTTCAGGCTCGTAGAATGAAAGCACGCTACCGCAGCGCAGAAACCGGCAAGCCGGCTTTGCTGCATACCCTTAATGGCTCAGGTTTGGCGGTAGGGCGTACATTATTAGCGGTAATGGAAAACTACCAGCAAGCAGATGGCTCAATTGTTGTGCCTGAAGTATTACGTCCATACATGGGCGGCGTAGAGGTGATTAAGCGCTAGTGGACTTCTTACCCTTTTTTCATAAGCTCACCAATAGGCCTTGTTTGCTTGTAGGCGGCGGTACAATTGCCCTACGTAAAGCCCGTTTGCTCACTAAAGCGGGGGCGAATGTCACGCTTGTTGCGCCGGATGTTGTGCCTGAGCTCAAAGCATTGATCTTAAAACATGGTGGCCAATACCTCCCTGAGCGCTATGCTGAAAAATACCTTGATAGCATGGTTCTGGTTATTGCCGCTACCAACGATGAGCAGGTGAATGCGCAAGTTTCTCAAGATTGCCACGCACGCTGCTTGCCGGTAAATGTGGTGGATAGCCCTGCACTGTGTAGCATTATTACCCCCGCTATTATTGATCGTAGTCCACTGCTAATTGGCGTAACCAGTGGCGGTGAAGCGCCTGTTTTAGCCCGTATGGTTCGCGCACGCCTAGAAGCGCTTTTCCCATCTTCCTATGGTGAGCTAGCGCAATTAGCGAGCCGCTTTCGTAATCAGGTCAAAGCTTGCTTTAGCGATGGTGAATTGCGCCGCCGTTTTTGGGAGGGGGCATTAAATGGCCCAGTGGGTGAACAAGCGTTGGCGGGTAATATTACCGAGGCAGAAGCGGTTCTTCAGAAAGCGATTGATGACGCACAAGCTGATTTGCCCCAAGAACTAGGCGAAGTGTATCTTGTGGGGGCAGGACCTGGTGATCCAGATCTTCTCACTTTTAAAGCCTTACGGCTTATGCAGCAAGCCGAAGTAGTGCTTTACGACCGTTTAGTCAGTGAGCCTATTTTGGATATGGTTCGCCGCGATGCTGATCGTATTTATGTTGGCAAAAAGCGCGATGATCATGCCGTACCACAGCAAGACATTAACCAGTTATTGGTTGATCTAGCCAAAGAAGGTAAGCGTGTTTTACGCCTAAAAGGCGGTGACCCGTTTATTTTTGGGCGTGGCGGTGAAGAGATCGAATTACTGGCTGAAAACCATGTTCCTTTTCAAGTTGTGCCAGGTATTACCGCTGCAAGTGGTTGTGCAGCCTATTCGGGTATTCCATTAACGCATCGCGATCACGCCCAGTCTGTGCGCTTTGTGACGGGGCATTTAAAAGAAGGCACGTGTGACTTACCCTTTGATGAAATGGCCAGTGACCAACAAACGCTGGTATTTTATATGGGACTAGTCGCGTTACCTAAATTATGCGAGCGCTTAATTGCAGCAGGCAAAAACCCCAATACGCCTGCCGCACTTATCGAACGTGGCACAACCCC
>CALIUX010000125.1 GCA_938048505.1 uncultured Pseudomonadales bacterium | reverse complement strand
CAACAGTTAGTATACAACTCTGCCTTATAGGCATTTGAACCATATTCGATACTATCATGCATCAAAAAGGAGCAAAGGTCGTATTGCACACAATTCCATACCAAAGCATGAAACTGAGACTTCTAACGCATTAGTTACGAGAGGTGGTATAGGAGAAATATCGAATCAACAGCGGTAAGGGGAGTATTTGGAGGGCTATGCCAGCCTTGTAGGATATATCTCACAAGCTGCATTCGTTATGACGACTATTAGCGGCATCACTTATTTGGAATAATAACCACATACCAAGGAGCACAAGGATGCATCGGTAAATAACAGTGAGTAAAGCAATTACAGAGAGTAATGCTGACAGTGAGTGCTTAAAAGGGAAAGGACAGGATAAACGGATTGATAATTAACCAACAAGGCAGCGTATGAATTAAACTTTATACAATGGTTGGGACAGGAGTAAATAGGAAGTGGATGACGGCCAAGGGTTTGTAATCAGCAGCTTAAACGCCAAAGATTACACAACACGGCTACAGGATAGGCAAATTGATTTGCAGGAGTAAATGCCATGGAGGCATGTGAGTTATGTTAGCTCACATAGGAAAATTACGTTACAGGATGTATATCTTACGTGTAATGCGTAAGGAAAACACAGAGGCATGGAGCCATACAATACGGAAGTTGGGGTTGGTTGGCTGAGGTAAGACTCGCTTACAGAAGAATAAAAAAGGCATCTTAGGGTAACTTAAGGTGCCTTTTTTATTTAACCAATAGATATAGGAAAAAAGTAACGCAACACAGCTAACGAAATACAGCCAAACATTAAGACAAGGGCCGAATCAACCCTTCTTGGGCAGAAGTTGCCAGCAACTGCCCTTGGCGAGAATAAATACTGCCACGAGAAAAACCACGTGCCGCACCCGCCCAAGGACTATCAATGTCACACAGCACCCAATCATTGATGGAGAAGCTTGCTGAGTGGAACCACAGGGCATGATCAATACTTGCCCCCATTACATCACCTTTGAATAAAGAAGCTGGGTGCTCTACAAGTGAACAAGCAAGCAACCCAAAGTCTGATGCGTAAGCCAGTATGCAGGCCTGAGTTAATGGATCTGATCCTAAGTCTTCGGCACAACGCACCCAGCCCCGAGTTAATTTATCGGCATGAGCCTTCCCAGAAAACATACCTGCCGTTAAAGGCCTAAATTCAAATGCACCATCTTCGAATTTAGGGTTTTTCGATCGCAGCTCAGAGATAACCTGTGTAGGTACTGATTCGGGCGATAATGGCTCAGACTGCCACATCTGAGCATGCTCAAACCCAGTTTCAGGCTTATGAAAAGAAGCCATCATAGAAAAAATCGTTTTGCCATTTTGCACAGCTTCAACAGACCGGTTTTTAAAACTTCTACCATCTCGCGTGCGAGTCACATAATAATCGACTGGATCATCACTATTGCCTGCACGCAAAAAGTAGGCATGCAATGAATGAGGTGGTGTCGAATCAACCGTCTGACCTGCGGCCATTAAGGCTTGAGCCAAGACTTGGCCACCAAACAGTATATGCTGAAAGTTTTCTTTATGATGAATGGCACGAAAGGCGTCATCCCCGAGTGATTCCAGTGTTAACACTTCAGTCAAGCTGACGTTTTTCATTTCCATAAACCTGTATTTTACTGCGTATTGATCTGTATAAAGGCGCGAATGCAGCCTTAACTTAAGCGTAGCATGTGAGGCATTTCATATGCGCACCACTTTTTTACAGGCATAAAAAAAGCGCCTAAAATGGCGCTTTTTCACATCTATAATACTTTACTGGCTATTATTTTCGATCTTCAACGGCAACATAATCACGCACATCGTAACCTGTATAAAGCTGACGAGGACGACCAATGCGTGAATTCTGGCTAACCATTTCATTCCAATGAGCAATCCAACCTACCGTGCGGCCTACAGCAAAAATCACAGTAAACATTTCAGTTGGTATACCAATGGCTTTCATGATGATGCCCGAGTAAAAATCAACATTTGGGTAGAGTTTTTTCTCAATGAAGTAAGGGTCTTCTAAGGCAATTTGCTCAAGACGCTTGGCAATACGCAATAATGGATCATTTTCAACACCCAACTCAGCAAACACTTCACTACAAGTTTGCTTCATAACTTTGGCGCGAGGGTCAAAGTTTTTGTAAACGCGATGCCCAAAGCCCATCAAGCGGAAAGGATCATTCTTGTCTTTCGCTTTTGCAATGTAAGCATCAATATTGCTCTCATCACCAATTTCTTGAAGCATTTCCAATACTGCTTCGTTGGCGCCACCGTGCGCAGGCCCCCAAAGTGTTGCAATACCCGCTGCAATACAAGCATAAGGGTTTGCACCTGAAGAGCCCGCTAAACGTACCGTAGACGTCGAAGCATTTTGCTCATGATCAGCATGCAATAAGAAAATGCGATCCATTGCCTTGGCTAACACTGGATTCACTTTGTACTCTTCACAGGGCGTACCAAACATCATACGCAAGAAGTTTTCAGCATAACCCAAGCTATTATCGGGGTATAAGAAGGGCTGACCAACATGATGCTTGTAACACATCGCCGCCAAAGTTGGCATTTTTGCCACTAAGCGATTTGCCGCATTAATACGATCATCTTCATTAGTGATATCAAGATCATCATGGTAAAAGGCTGATAAAGACCCTACTGCACCACACATTTTTGCCATTGGGTGAGCATTATGATGAAAGCCTTCAAAAAACTGGTGAATCGACTCATGCACCATGGTGTGATGAGTAATATTACTTTCAAACGCTTCATACTGCTCTTTAGTCGGTAGCTCACCGTGTAATAGAAGGTAGCAGCTCTCAAGGTAGTTTGAGTTTTCAGCTAAAACATCAATAGGGTAACCACGATGCAACAAGACACCCTTGCCGCCATCAATATAGGTAATCGAAGATTCGCATGCAGCCGTTGAAACGAATCCAGGATCATAGGTAAAAAAACCGTTGGAGGTGAGCGCACCCACATCAATAACATCAGGGCCCACAGTACCAGCGCGAATGGTTAACTCTATAGGCTTTTCCACGCCATCAATCGACAGCTGCGCTTTTTTCTCGGTCATTACCGACTCCTGTAACTAAATATTATTCGAATAAAAGATGATGCCATTATAGTGATCACTCACAACAACATTCACATCGCAAACGGGCGCTAGTATAGAGAAGTTTCGCTCTCCTGCGAAGCCACTATGAGCTCAGAAGTGCTATTCATGTAAGCTTATGACGCTCAAATCGCCATCAAGCCCCACAATGGGGCTTTCGCACCAACAAGAAGCACCAACACTCACTCTTCACAGAAAGTTGAGCCGGCGAGCCGGAAACACGCATGATTACTGGAGGCAGGCAGAATACCCTGTTGAATTCCAAGGGTACTAACTCTATAATTCTGCCGCCTTGTTACAGGCTGAAAGAAGTTGCTATTCCGACTAAAACAGCTGCTCTTTTTTGTCATTGCTCTTTTCGATCGTATCGAGCCTTCAATGCCATAAAAATCACTGAATACAATTGTTTGAATTTTAAGCAGTTAGCGGCTGGATAGTGCTTTGGATGAATTCGTGAAGCACACCCTCTTTGCAATCATCCATTCAACCTGTCAATTAAGGTCTTGTAGAAGTATTTAGAGATGCTCACGCAAAGGCTAAACGCCGTTTGCAATATAATCGTGACATAAACTCAACAACGATTATGGCAATCGGTACTTTAGATGCTCATTGGTCGACATATTTTAAGGCGATGTAAACAGTGAAAAAAGATAGGCCCGTCAATTTGGACATCTCAACGATGTCCCTCCCCATAACCGCTTATGTATCCATCCTGCACCGTATTTCAGGTATTGTCTTGCTTGGCGGCATTATTTTATTGCTATGGATGTTAGATACTAGCTTGTCATCCGAACAAGGCTTCAATGAGCTTAAAGAAACACTGAGCAGCCCGTTGATGATCATTATTGTATGGGGTCTATTGGCTGGATTGGCTTACCACACCATCGCCGGCATACGCCATTTGCTCATGGACATAGGTATTGGCGAAACCCTTGAAGGGGGTCGATTAGGCGCCAAAATTGTTGCGCTTTTAGCCGTACTTGCCATCTTGGCGATAGGAGTGTTCTTGATATGGTAACAACAGCAACATCATTCGGGCGCAATGGCGTAGCCGATTGGATCATTCAACGCTTTACAGCGCTGGTTCTTGCCTCTTATACACTTTTTTGGGTAGCTTTCTTTTTTATCACTCCTGAGATTAACTACACCATATGGCAAGAACTGTTTAGCCAGTTGTGGATGCGCATATTCACTTTACTTGCCTTACTTAGCATCGCTGCCCATGGTTGGATTGGGTTATGGGGTGTTGTCACAGATTACCTCACCACACGCATGATGGGTTCAACAGGCTTAGTACTGCGCATGCTGGTTTTAGGAATCTACGCAATTGTGACAATTGCTTACCTTGTTTGGGGTATCGAAATTCTCTGGGGAGCAAAATAAGATGGCGACTATGCGAACAATTACTTTTGATGGCATTGTCATCGGTGGCGGTGGCGCGGGTATGCGCGCGGCTTTACAAATGGCACAGTCAGGCTTTAAGACGGCTGTTATTACTAAAGTTTTTCCTACCCGCTCACATACAGTATCAGCGCAGGGCGGTATCACTTGTGCCATTGCGAGTGATGACCCCAATGACGATTGGCGCTGGCACATGTACGACACCGTTAAAGGTTCAGACTATATCGGTGATCAAGATGCTATTGAATATATGTGTTCAGTAGGCCCCGAGGCCGTTTTTGAACTTGAACACATGGGCTTACCTTTTTCACGAACTGAAAAAGGCCGTATTTATCAACGCCCTTTTGGTGGCCAGTCAAAAGACTTTGGTCGCGGAGGCCAAGCTGCACGAACTTGTGCGGCAGCTGACCGTACAGGTCATGCATTACTGCATACGCTTTACCAACAGAACGTCAAAAACAACACCACATTCTTTAACGAATGGTTTGCTGTTGATTTGATGAAAAACCAAGATGGCGCAGTAGTTGGTGTCATTGCTATTAATATTGAAGATGGCGAAACAGTCTTCATCAAGTCTAAAGCAACTGTTTTAGCGACAGGTGGTGCAGGTCGTATTTACGCTTCAACCACCAACGCGCACATTAATACCGGTGATGGTATTGGTATGGCTTTACGTGCAGGCGTACCCGTTCAAGATATTGAAATGTGGCAGTTTCACCCTACTGGTATTCATGGTGCAGGCACTCTGGTAACAGAAGGCTGCCGTGGTGAAGGTGGTTACCTCATCAATAAAGATGGGGAGCGCTTTATGGAGCGTTATGCACCCAATGCCAAAGATTTGGCTGGCCGTGACGTCGTTGCACGCTCAATGGTACTCGAAATATTAGAAGGTCGAGGCTGTGGCCCAGATGGCGATCATGTTCTACTCAAACTAGATCACCTTGGTGACAAAGCACTGAACGCTAAGCTACCGGGCATTTTAGAATTATCGCGCACCTTTGCTCACGTTGACCCTATTGAAGCGCCCATCCCCGTTGTACCAACTTGCCACTACATGATGGGTGGTGTTGCTACCAATATTCACGGGCAGGCAATCACACAAGATGCGCAAGGTAATGACCAAATCATCGAAGGCTTATATGCCTGTGGTGAAGTGGCATGTGTTTCGGTACATGGCGCTAACCGCTTAGGCGGTAACTCTTTACTTGATCTTGTTGTTTTTGGACGCTCCGCTGGGCTATACCTTGAAAAAGCGCTGCGTGAAGGCATCGATCTGCGCGAAGCATCAGAGACCGATATTGAAGCCGCCACTGCGCGACTGAATGCAGTTAACAACACCAACAATGGTGAATCTGCTTCTGTATTACGCAAAGACCTTCAAAAAATCATGCAAAATCACTTTGGTGTTTTCCGCAAAGGTGAGTTCATGCAAGAAGGGATCACCAAGTTAGCTGATTTGCGCACGCGCATTGAAAACATCAAGCTTGAAGACACTAGCAGCGCCTTTAACACTGCGCGCATTGAAGCACTTGAAGTACAAAACTTATTAGAAGTCGCAGAAGCAACCGCAATTGCTGCAGAAGAACGCAAAGAGTCTCGTGGTGCCCATGCACGTGAAGATTATCAAACACGTGACGACGACAACTGGTTATGCCACTCGATGTACTTCCCGGGTGAAAAACGTGTAGGCAAGCGCGATGTGAATTTTGCGCCTAAGACTATGCCAAAGTTTGAACCCAAAATACGTACTTACTAAGGGGCAGATACACGATGTTAAAAGTTGAAGTCTACCGCTACAACCCAGAAACAGACAAAACACCTTACATGAAGACCTATGAAGTCGATACCGAAGGTAAAGACTTGATGGTTTTAGATGTACTAGAAATGCTGAAGGCCAAAGACGCCTCACTATCTTTTAGGCGCTCTTGCCGTGAAGGTGTATGTGGTTCAGATGGTGTCAATATTTCGGGCAAGAATGGCTTGGCATGTATTACACCACTCTCTTCTTGCGTTAAAAATAACAAGCTAGTGTTAAGACCATTGCCTGGCTTGCCGGTTATCCGTGACTTAGTCATTGATATGAGCCAATTTTACGCTCAATACCGTAAGATCGAGCCATTTTTGCAAAACGATACGCCCGCACCTGCTATTGAGCGATTACAATCGCCCGAAGACCGCGCCAAACTTGATGGCTTATATGAGTGCATATTATGTGCTTGCTGTTCAACGAGCTGCCCTTCTTTTTGGTGGAACCCTGATAAATTCGTTGGGCCTGCAGGGCTCTTGCAAGCGTATCGCTTTTTAGCTGACAGCAGAGATAGTGCAAATGAAAAACGCTTGAACGGTTTATCCGACCCTTTTAGCGTCTTTCGTTGTCACGGCATTCAAAACTGCGTATCGGTCTGCCCTAAAGGTCTCAACCCAACAAGAGCCATTGGCCATATTCGCAATATGCTTTTGCATAGCGCAACATAGCGAGTGCCTTAAGAATTGTTAGTGGTTTAAAAAAAAATAGCTTAAAAAATAGTGTATGGCTTTACGAGCTTGACGCAGTTGTTTAAGAATTTGAGATCACCAAGTTGACTGTTTAACCAGTTTAATCAGTCAACTTGGTTTGCGTAATACTGTTCGATCCAGCCTATACTGGAAGACACTTGATCTTGCATAATATATGTACTGATCAAGTAATTATTATTCGCTGGCTGAGTAAGATTTTAGAATACTCTTCTAAACGCTCAGCGTTTAGCAACAACACTCCGGCTAGCTTGATGCCAAAGAGGCAAAGCAGCCAAATGATGGTGGGTAAATCATGCAACAAAGCCTCATGGAGCTTTTATGGAGCACTTCTCATATATCAGGCGGTAATGCCGATTATGTAGAAGAAGTATATGAATCATATCTTCGTGATCCTCAATCTGTACCGGATACATGGCGTGATTTTTTTGAGAAATTGCCGCTTGTAGAGGGTAACAGCAATCCTGATGTTCCCCATTCTGAAATCATTGAATACTTTGAGTTATTAGGTAAGAACCGTGCACGCCCAATGGTCGCGCCTGGCTCAGGTGGCGGTAATGTTAATCACGAACGTAAGCAGGTAGAAGTTGTTCAATTGATCAATGCCTACCGCTTGGGTGGCCATAAAAAAGCACAGCTTGACCCACTCAAATTGAGTGATGGACAAAATGATCATGAAGAGTTAGATCTCCACTTTCATGGTTTAACCAATGCCGATCTTGATGTAGTTTTTCAAACAAGCGACATGGCATATGGTGCAAAGGAAGCCACACTAAAAGAGATCATCGCTGCGCTCAACGAAACCTACTGTAATACCGTTGGTGCAGAGGTCATGCACATTACGCAATATAAAGAGCGTAAATGGTTGCTTCAACGTCTAGAAAGCTCTCGTTCAACACCATCACTTTCTAAAGAAGCTAGAATCAGCCTGCTTGAACGCCTCACAGCAGCCGAAGGCCTAGAAAGACACCTCGACAGTAAATACCCCGGAACCAAACGTTTTGGGTTAGAAGGTGGCGAAAGTTTAATCCCTATGCTGGATGTACTGATCAAAGGGATTGGGACGCATGGCGCCAAAGAAATGGTATTGGGCATGGCTCACCGTGGCCGCCTCAGCACACTGGTCAATATTTTAGGTAAAAACCCTGCAGACTTATTCAGTGAGTTCGAGGGTAAAAAGCTTGTCGATACATCAGGTGATGTGAAATACCACCAAGGTTTCTCATCAAATGTGATGACGCCGGGTGGCGAAATGCATTTGGCAATGGCCTTTAACCCATCCCACCTTGAGATTGTATCACCGGTTGTTGAAGGGTCAGTACGTGCACGCCAAGATCGCCGCCGCGATGAAACACGTAATTTGGTTGTACCCGTTGTCATCCACGGTGATGCTGCGTTTGCAGGGCAAGGCGTTGTACTTGAAACCTTCCAGATGTCACAAACGCGTGCTTATAAAACCGGTGGCACAATTCATATCGTCATCAATAACCAAGTAGGCTTTACTACCAGTCACAAAGAAGATGCTCGCTCGACGCCTTACTGCACTGATGTAGCCAAGATGATCGAAGCCCCTATCTTGCATGTTAATGGTGATGACCCAGAAGCCGTTGCGTATGTCACGAATCTTGCTGTGGATTACCGCAACACCTTTAAGAAAGACGTTGTCATCGACTTAGTTTGTTACCGTCGTCGCGGTCATAACGAGACAGATGAGCCTTCAGCAACACAACCTTTAATGTACTCAGTGATTCGCAAGCACAAAACGACTTGTGCACTGTATGCTGAAAAGCTCGCGTCAGAAGGCCTTGTTTCAACTGAAGAATCTAAAAAAATGATGAATGACTATCGCGCTGCGCTGGATGCTGGTGAGCATGTTGC
>CALIUX010000124.1 GCA_938048505.1 uncultured Pseudomonadales bacterium | reverse complement strand
CTGATATTCGATATTGTGAAGGAAAGTTGAAACCGGTGTTATCTGAGCGAAAACTAGCTGCTTCAACCCCCTTTCTCGAATTGTTAAAATGTTCCTCAAAAGATCGATCGTCTATTGTTAGACGTATTTCAGCTGAAATATTAATTCAGGAGATGGATAATCTCGGGAGCGTTTCAAGTGAATTAGCCGAAGTGTTTGCTTCTGATAAATCCAAAGCTGTCTCGGAGCGAGGACAGTTTGCGCTGAAAAAGCTTCGAGAATGACTGCGGTAACGTCTACTATTTTTTCATTGTTGGATGCCAATCACTAATGATGAATGTTTCTTAAGCTTTTTGTAAGGTCCATGCACAGTTTATATATTGAAATTATCGCAATAAAAAGGGGATATGCTATGGAATTGCTTGGTATTGTATTTGCTGCTGTGATTGTTGTACTTGGTTTCACAATAGTCACGCAAATTGGCGAGCTTCGGCGCGAGTTGCGTGAACTTAAGGGGTTCTTGAGTGAATCAGGTTTAAATAGCTCTAAAGATGATCGAGTAAGATGATTTGTTGTAGCTTTCTGTGATTACAAGAATCTTTACATCGCTTTGTTTTGAGAGAATCAAAGTGACAGATGTTTATATCATCGCAGCCCCCACTATTATCAGGTATCAGGTTTTTGATTGCTTATGGGGTTGCTCTCGGCCATCAATGTTCTATGCTTACGAAGCAACTTTTGTTGATTGATAAGCCTTGAAAAGGCCATTCATTAATCAATAAGGTATTTCATAAACGCTAGAGGAGAAAGTGATATGGCAGGTAAGTTTGAGTTGTATGAGGATAAAGGTGGTAAATTTCGTTTTCGCTTAAAAGCTTCAAATGGCCAGATTATTCTTGCCAGTCAGGCTTATACGCAGAAATCGGGTGCGCAAAACGGTATTGAATCGGTAAAATCCAATGCCCCATTGGATGAGCGATTTGACCGGTGTGATGCCAGCAACAACAAGCCCATGTTCAATTTGAAGGCTGCCAATAATCAAGTTATTGGTACGTCGGAGCAGTATGAATCAGTTGCTGCAAGAGATAATGGCATTGAAAGCGTTAAAAAGAATGCGCCAGAGGCAGAAATTAAAGATTTATGCTGAGGGTTTTCCTCACGCTCATGCAGTGCACTCATTGGCCTGAAGTAGAGTATCTATAATCGGCCAAATATCCGATGCTTCTTGAGCATTGTAATCTGCACCCCATTGTTTATGGCAGTGGGGTGTATCTGTAAAGCCATAGCCGACGGCAATGGTTGGCATGCCTGCGTTTTTTCCGGCAATAATATCCCTTTCATGATCTCCAACATAGATTGCTTCATGCGGCGCCACCTTTGCTAATGTGCAGGCCAGTAAAATACCTTCTGGGTTGGGTTTACTTGCAGTGAGATTATCAGGGCATATTGTTGCAGTCGGTTGTGATGCAAAATGAAAGTGCGGCATCAGTGCCGTTGTATAGGTTTGGGGCTTGTTGGTAATGATTCCCCATTTAAGTCCTTTTGCTGTTAAGTTTTCAATTAGGGTTTCAATGCCATCAAATGCAACCGTGTGTTCTGCAATATTGTCTAGATAAGCCTCCAGTAGCATTTGGCGTAATTCGGCATGCCTAGCTTCGCTTAGGGTCTCGCCAAAACCGAGTTTTATAAGTGCATTGGCTCCGTGTGAGACGGCTGCACGCGTTACGCTATGAGGTAGGGCGGCTTTCCCCTCATGCTGCAGCACGACATTCAGAGCGCTACCCAGATCAATGCTGGTATCCAATAAGGTCCCGTCTAGGTCAAAAAAAACCGCTTTGAGCATAAGTTTATCCTAATTGAATAGTAATGGATCTTGAGTGTCTATCATGGAAGGTTTGCCTAGCTTAACCAGCACCAAGTGCTTTTGGCGAGCTTATGACTAAATCGCTTTATGAATAAGTAGGCTTATGGGCATGCACGATATAGTTGATGCCTACGTTAGACGATTCTTTGAACTGCTGTGTTACGTGGTTGTAGCTCAAACCCCTTATACGTTTGACTTCTAGGCCTGCTTGTCTGCAGGCAGAAGACATTTCTGCAGGTGTAATAAATTTGGCGTAGTCATGGGTACCGCGCGGTAGAATACGAGCAATATATTCTGCACCAAGAATCGCAATGAGATACGCCATGGGTGTACGATTTAAAGTTGAAAAAAACAAGTCGCCGCCGGGCTTGGTCAGCGCAGCGCAGGCCTGAATGACGCTAGAGGGGTCGGGTACGTGCTCTAGCATTTCAAGGCTGCAAACAATGTCGTAGTGTTCTGAATGCTCACTAGCATGTTGCTCGGCCGTTGTTTGCTTGTAGTCAATCTCTAGTTGTGATTGCGCTGCGTGCATACGAGCGACTTCTAAAGGCGCACTGCCCATATCAACGCCAGTAACATGGGCGCCACGTTGAGCCATGGCTTCACTGAGTAGACCGCCGCCACACCCTACATCAAGCAGTTTTTTTTCGGCAACATGTGCGTGGCGGTCAATAAAGTTAGCGCGAATAGGGTTCATTTGATGCAGTGGCTTCAGTTCGCCTTCTTCATCCCACCAACGGCTGGCAGCACGTTCAAACTTGGCGATTTCTTCGCTGTCGGCATTAAGCTCTTGTATTGTCTCGGTCATCTTACCCTCGAATACGTTGTTGCCACTGCTGAGTGCGTAGCATTAAGTCATTAGTGTTGATTGTGGTGAGTACCTTGTTACGTAACAGGCACTTGCCGTTAACCCATGCATAGCTCACATTATGCCCTTGTTGCGTATAGGCCAACAAAGAATGCAGGTTGTATTGAGGTTGGTAGCGAATATCGTCAATGTCTAATGCAATGATGTCGGCAGCTTTCCCGGCTTCTAAACTGCCTGTTAGTGAATCTATACCAAGCGCCTTTGCGCCGCCGAGCGTTGCCATTTCAACAGCATCTAGAGCGTTTACCGCGCTGGCATCATTTGCTGTTAACTTACCTACCAATGCAGCAAGGTTAAGCTCGCTAAAGAGGTTGAGCGTATTGTTGCTCGATGCACTATCTGTACCGAGCCCAATCGTTATGCCTTTGTCTAAGAGTGTTTGTACAGGACAAGAACCGCTTGCTAGTTTCAAATTGGAAGAGGGGCAGTGTATGACGCTAGCGCCGTGAGCGGCGGTTGTTTCAATATCGTCCTCGTTTAATGCGGTCATATGCACGCATTGTGTTCGAGGCGTCATGATGCCAAGATCAAAAAGGCGCTCAATAGGGCGTTTATTGTAATCCTTTATAGAGTCTTCAACCTCTTGAGCTGTCTCATGTAAGTGGATTTGAATGGGCGCTTGCAGCTCGGCACTGAGCATACTGACGCGTTCAAAGGTTTCATCATTGACGGTGTAAGGCGCATGTGGGCCAAAGCCAATGGTAATCCGATCACTGGCTTTGTAGTTGTCATGCAGCGCAAGCCCTTTACTAATGGCTTCATCGGCGTTTTGAGACCAAGATGTTGGAAACTCAATAATCGGAAAGGTAATTTGTGCCCGAATACCCACTTGCCTTGCTGTTTCGGCTGTTATCTCGGGGTAAAAGTACATGTCACTAAAGCATGTTGTACCGCTTTTTAGCATTTCTGCTATCGCCAGCTCGGTACCGTCTTGTACAAACTGCGCATCGACCCACTGTTTCTCGGCCGGCCAAATGTAATCTTGTAGCCACGTCATCAGTGGCTGATCATCAGCATAACCCCGTAAAAGGCTCATTGCAGAATGCCCATGTGCATTGATTAAGCCTGGCATTAATACATGATTATCAAGGTGTAAATGCTGTTTAGCGTTATACGTCGCTTGTGCCTGCGAAAGAGGCTCAATGGCAACAATTTTTCCATCATCAATAACAAGGCAGCAATCTTTATAAACCGTTTGCTTAGGCCTGACAGGTAGTAT
>CALIUX010000123.1 GCA_938048505.1 uncultured Pseudomonadales bacterium | reverse complement strand
GGCAGCTCAAGCGCTCTATTGGCGGCTATACCGGTGATGGCTTAGGTGCAGTACAGCAATTATCAGAAGTGATGTTGTATTTAGGTGTTTTGATTGTGTTACGCCTTTTTAGTGCTTAAATTTTAGGTTCGCCCTACTATTTTCGCTCTACTAGTTAGCTTCACCCTACAAAAGAGCTGAAAAAAAGAGCGCTTTAGGTTTGCTTTATGCTTTATGTGATTCGCCATTTACAGGTGATTTTACCTTCAGAGCTCAATGGCCAGGCCATGTGCTATGGCCATACTGATTTACCTGCGCAAATACTCACAGATTCCCTACGCAAAAGTATTTTTCAGTCATTACCTTTTAGTCTAAATGAATCCCCTGCAAATGTTTTATACGTTACCAGCCCGCTTTTGCGTTGCAGGCAGCTTGCTGGTGAACTATTTGAGGGGGTGCCTATTCAGCAAGAGCCACGACTAAAAGAGCTTAATTTTGGTGATTGGGAAATGCAGCCGTGGTCTGAAATTTGCCGCGCTTCACTAGACGATTGGGCTCGCTCACCGCAAAGCTATGTTATGCCTAAGGGTGAGAGTTTTGAGTTGATGATCAAAAGAGTAGGGCTTTGGTTGGATGATCTTGTGCATCAAATCGAGCAAAACCATTATGAGTACGTTGTGGTAATCACTCATGCTGGCGTGGCGAAGGCATTGCAATTCATAATGAAGACCAAAAGCCTAGAAGAAGTACTTCAGTCTTCATCAGATTACGGGCAAGTTTTAACGCTGCCCTTGACGCCTATTGCGCAATTTTAATGTGGCAAATAAGCCTGTAAGGAAAAAGATAAAGAGTGCTGAGGTGGCGCCACCCGATCCACCATTATCGGTAGACTCTGACGATGTGCGAGTCGTTAAAGCAGGTGAAAGATCTTTAGCTGTATCGGGTGCGGCATCAAGGATTGCAATATTTGAAATAATCAGATAATTCTCCTCGGTAGGTAGGCTAGGATTACTGTTTTTCCAGTCTCTCAGTGGTATTTCTTTTAAATCACCAAACGAGAATGTTTCGAGGGCTCCCAGCGCTTCTAGAACATCTGCACCACCAATAACTTGCCCAAAGGTAGTGAAGCCGCCATTTTGGTCGTCAAGTATGCTGGCGTTATTGGCTAAATTGAAAAACCATTGGTTGGTGGCACTATTAGGGTCGCCGCCTACCTTAGCCATGGCAATTGTGCCTTTCACATTAGAGAACTTTGGCTCGTTGATCACAGTGCTGTTGATTGGGACGTTGCCAAGTTTTTCATCGCCTATATTAAAGCCGCCACCTTGAATGATGAATCCGCGTACGAGCCGATGGAAGATTGCATTGTCATAATCGTCATTCTTAACATAAGCCAAAAAGTTTTTGACGGTGACTGGTGTTTCTTCATCAAACAAATTTACTTCGATTTCACCAAGTGATGTCTGAAATTGAACAATAGTTGCTGCTGCAAAGCAGGGTGTCATGGCTATGATGCCTGCTATAAGTGCTTTAATCATTTTGTCGCCTGTTCTAGTGCTAAAGATGTATAAGTGCTAAACAGTATACTTTGCTCAATTTTGTTTGAATAGTTGCCAATTCTCTATAATGACTGCTCTTAAATTAGCTCTCAGCAGGCTGAGAGCTAATACTTTTTACTCTAATGTAACTCTAATGCGTTTTGAGGTTGGGTAAGGTTATTGTGTTTTAATCCATACACCGTATTCACTGAGTGTTTCATCAATTGGTCCAAAAAAGGCCATTTTGTTTCGGGTTCTAGATTTTCTTAAGCATTCGGAGGTGCCGCCATTATCGGCACTGTGTATGCCTAGCGCTGTTGATCCGGCAAACCACGGCCCGCCACTGTCTCCAGAGCATGATTCAAGAGTTGAGCCCGCTGCAACGCGCACATATTCCACTCGCACATTAGTATCAACCGTTTGCGTGCTGTTGACACTCTCGACAAGCCCGCAGCTCATGCCAGAAATCTGCCCATAGTGACAGGCCCAAATGCCTTGCATGCGGCTGCGTGACATTGTTCCAGTTGGTACTGCAAACTCACCCTTGTCGAATTGAAAATAAGGTGATGCCACATTATTGCCGGTGATGCCGTGAAGTTGTGAGTCAAAGGGCCCCGATCCAAATTTTTCTGTAATGAAGGGTAGGCCTGGCCCAAGGTTGTTTGTGCAGTGGCCTGCCGTCAGAACGCCAGGCGAGAAGTCGGTAGTATTAAAGACGGTAAATGCTGTTGTGCAATTTTTAACCTTCTGCCCCCCCGTAATATTCATAGTATGGCGAATGGTTGGAGTTAGTTCGAAGCGAATAGGTGTTTCAGTTGTATCTTTTATTAACGCTTTTAGCTCTGCCATAGACTGTTCACTTTGATCTTTCGTGAGAGCCTCGTCAAAAGCGATAACGATCTCATTCGTTTTCATGTCGATATCGGTATAAGAAAGCAATTTTCTCTGCTCTTCATTTAACGCATTGTCGCCTTTTTGCATATCAAAAAGGTTGTTGAGATCAGATTGAGTAGACTTTAATGTTGAGAATGAATGTTCTGCGCCGTAGCGTAGTTCGATGTCAGGGTTGGCAGATAAGATCTCAGCTATTTCATCTGATACCTGAGCATCACCTGTTACCGATATCCAACCTACTTGCTCTTCTCCATGTTCAATACCCCATCCGCCTATTGACTGATGAGAAAAGCGCTCAACAATATCTTGCACCGCACCTGATAACTCTACTTGGCGAGAGAGGCGAGCTTGAGCTTCTGCATGAGATAGCTCAAATGCTTTAGAGTACTCGCTTGCCTGCTCTTGTAGTAACTGTTGATTGATGTCGGCTAATTGCTTTTTAGTGAGTGTCGTATCTTTTTCAACCTGAGGTTTTTGAGAATGGTCTGATGTTGCCTTGTTTTGTGTGTGAGCATCAGCAACTTTATTGGCTATTTTATTAGCTGGCGTATTTTCTGTGAATGTGTGACTGACGGGTTTTTCATTTAGCACGCTGAGTGCTCCAAAAACCATTAGGCCTGCGCTAGCGCCAGTTGCAATTGACCATGTTTTTTTCTTAATTAATTTAATCATAAATGCCTCTGAAAATTTAAATTTTAAAAAATAAAATTCGTTAAAGAGTGTGTATTTTTATTTTTATGATTAACTTTTCTTTAACAAAAAAATACTAACATAGTAATTTATTGTACGGATTAATATTTTAAATTTTATTTTTTAATGGTTTTTCAGGTTTGAATAGTTTTTTAGTGTATTTATTTTTTTAAATAAATTGGTGATGTGCAGTTTGGGTTTTTTATGTGGTGGTGTGTTTTTCAAAAAGCCATTTTTTCTTTAATATCCAGTCCTTGAATATCAATAAAATTTTAGATGTCGATCAGCCTTTTGATGTGACTTTTTTTTGCAAAAGAAGGAATTTACGAGAGCGTGATTTTATGAAGGAGGGTGGTTTTATGAGGATAAATAGTATTATGAGGATAAATAGTCTTATGAGGGAAAGTAAAGCTATTGTGTGTTGAATGAGCTCCTGTAGCGACAGGAGCTCATAGTATTACTCACTTAATCGGGTTGGATTAAGTTGTACTTTAAGTTAGTGAAGTTAGTGCGTATTTATCGTGTCATAATCCATGCGCCAAATGCATTGAGTGTTTCGTCAATTGCTGTGAAGTGCGCTTCTCTCTGGTTTGTGGGTAAGCCTGATAGGCTCAAACACCTTTGACCATTGCCGGTATCGCCACTGTGTATGCCTAGGGCTGTTGTGCCAGCGAACCACGGCCCACCACTATCGCCGCTGCATGATTCTAGCGTTGAACCCGCCCTAACAATAACAGACCGAAGTCTGGTGCCACCCTCTACTGTTATTAATCGTTCCGCGCTTTCGATTAAGCCACAACTCATCTCAGAGAATCTCCCGTAGTGGCACGCCCAAATACCTGGCATGCGGCTACGTGACATTGTTCCGGTCGGGATGGCAAAGCCTGGGCTGCCATCA
>CALIUX010000122.1 GCA_938048505.1 uncultured Pseudomonadales bacterium | reverse complement strand
CGTGTTTTAGGTGAAGCCATTCGCGCTTATGCAACGGTTACTTTTATTGGCTTTAAGCAAGGCCTATTAACGGGGCGTGCACCAGCGCTAACGGGTAAATTGTACTTTGATTCACTAGATGCGCCTCGCCAGCTGTACAGTGCTTTTAGGCCGTCTTCTTGGAGCCTTAACCATGCAGAGTTACTGCAACAGTTACCCCACAAAGAAGCCGATGCACACAAAGGCTTAAGTGGCCGGTTGTTGGTGGTCGGGGGTGATGAGGGTATGGGTGGCGCGTGCATTATGAGCGCTGAAGCCGCTTGTGCAGCGGGTGCGGGTATTGTGTCGTTAGCGACACAGCCAGCCCATGTTACGGCCGCACTTGTGCGTCAGCCTGAAGTCATGGTGCAAGGTGTCGAAGCGGCTTCGCAAATTTTACCTTTGTTGGACCCAGCAGATACTATAGCGATTGGCTCAGGCTTAGGGCAAAGCAGTTGGTCTGAACAATTGCTGCAGCAGGTGCTCAAGACGGATAAGCCCTTAGTCATGGATGCTGATGCATTAAATTTACTGGCTTCACGCTTTGAGCAGTATGCTAAGCGTGGCAACTGGATTCTGACGCCACATGCTGGCGAGGCTGCTAGGTTGCTTCATACCAGTACTGCAGTTGTTCAGCAAAACCGTTTTGAAGCCGTTGAAGAAATCCAGCGCTTATACGGCGGTGTTGTAGTGCTAAAAGGTGCAGGCACTCTTATTTGTGATGGCGAGCGAACCGTGGTGGCGAATGTCGGCAACCCTGGGTTGGCCACTGCGGGTAGTGGTGATGTATTGACAGGCACGATTGCTGCTTTAGTTGCGCAAGGTATGCCTTTATTTATTGCTGCCCAGTTAGGCGTTAGTGTTCATGGTCAGGCGGGTGACCTATTAGCCGATGAGCAAGGACAGCGAGGTTTGGCGGCCAGCGCACTATCGCCTTTTATTCGTGAATTGCTGAATTAATGTTGTGATGAGTGTCAATACCATGAGTGCAAGCGCAATAGAGCGAACATGTTATCTTGCCGACGAAAACGATACCGTTAAATTAGGTCAGTTGGTGGGTTCTGCTCTATCAGCAAAAGGCGGCATTGTGTTTTTGTCGGGTACATTAGGTGCAGGAAAAACAACATTTACACGCGGTGTTTTAAACTACTTTGGGCATTCAGGTTCGGTAAAAAGTCCTACTTATACACTGGTTGAGCCTTATGAATTAGCGGGAAAAGATGTTTACCATTTTGATTTATACCGCCTAGCAGACCCTGAAGAACTGGAGTTTATGGGGATTCGTGAATATTTTGATGGCAAGGCGGTGTGCGTTGTGGAGTGGCCAGACAAGGGGCAAGGCTTTTTACCTCAGCCTGATCTTCTGCTTAGTTTTTGCCCGCAAGGCGAAGGCAGAAACGTCACACTACAAAATGGCACTGAACAAGGCTATGCCATGATCAAAACGATATCGGGTGCGTTATTTTAAGGCGGCCTTTATTGAGGCGATCTTAAATTGATCGGTAATTTTAGTCATAACCTTAGCGATAATAATAAAAATACAAATGGAAAAAGCCGTTATTAGCCAGATATATACGCTTTTTAATGATGACGGGCTATCCTTGTTTTTTGCAGGGCTCAATTTTTATAGATCCTAATGCCTGACCTTTCGCAGCATTGATGTGAGTGTTTTTTCAAATGTGTACCGATAAGATTTTTTGTTTTCCCCGATACGTCGGTTATCTACTGATTGCGATGGTGGGTTTTATTGACTTTGGACATCGGCTTTCTTCAGTGGCCTATGCCGCAGAAGTGGATGGTGTTCGCTTGTGGCGTGCACCCGATAACACACGCTTAGTGTTTGATCTCTCTGCAGCGGCTGACCATAAACTGTTTACGCTCAGTAACCCGAGTCGAGTAGTGATTGATATTGCTGACTCCGATCTTAAAAAAGGGTTTGGTGATGTATCGCTTGAAGAAACACCAATTAATAAAATTCGTTACGGTAATAGTGCCGACGGCACGTTAAGAGTTGTGCTAGATATGGGGGCTGAAGTAAAGCCCCGCAGTTTTACGTTGCGTGCCCATGGTGATAAGCCCGACCGCCTGGTGATTGATTTGCATGATGGCAGTAGGCCTGTGATCAAAACAGTAAAGGAGGCAAAAGAGGTTGCTAAAGAAAAGCGTAACATCGTTATTGCGATTGATGCCGGTCATGGTGGCGAAGATCCTGGTGCGATTGGCCCTAAAAAGCTGCGTGAAAAAGATGTTGTACTGTCGATTGCTAAGGAGATGGCAAAGCTGGTGGATCGTGAGCCAGGCTATACCGCAAAGCTCATTCGCGATGGTGATTACTACATTCCACATCGTAATCGTCGCAATAAGGCTCGCGATCTGCGTGCCGATTTGTTTGTCTCCATTCATGCTGATGCTTTTCATCACCCGCGTGCACGTGGCGCCTCGGTTTTTGCTTTATCGCGTAATGGTGCCACCAGTGAAACGGCTCGTTTTCTGGCCTCAAAAGAAAATGATGCTGACTTAATTGGGGGTGTTGGAGGGGTTTCGCTTACGGATAAAGATAATGTGCTGGCAGGTGTGTTGGTGGATTTATCGATGACCGCAACGCTCACAAACAGCTTGCAAGTAGGCGACTATGTTTTAAAAAATATGGGTAAGATTTCTCAGCTGCATAAAAAACACGTTGAGCAAGCAGGTTTTGCTGTACTGAAATCCCCTGATGTCCCATCTATTTTGGTGGAAACAGGGTTTATCTCTAACCCCCATGAGGCCAAAAAACTCTCTACTTCCAGCTATCGCAAGCGTATGGCAAAGGCTATTTTTGATGGCGTAAAAACCTATTTTACTGAGCAGCCTCCAGCCGATTCTTTTTTGGCGTGGCAGCAGTCTGCTAAGAAAGCCAGTAAGCCTATCGACTACGTCATTGCAAAAGGCGATACCTTATCGGGTATCGCCAAGCGTCATCGAATTAGTGTAAAGCGCTTGCTTGAATTTAACCGTTTGAATAATGCTTCTATCCGAGTAGGACAGCGCCTGAAGATCCCAACGAGTTAACTTGGTGAGCTTTACTCGCATATCTTTATCCGAAATGCCTTGAGAAACATTTCACAAACGACTAAAGTGCGCGCCGGAGTCAGCCAGGCAATCGCCGCCACCTTGTGTGGGGGAGGAAAGTCCGGGCTCCATAGGGCAGAACGCCAGGTAACCCCTGGGGGGCGCGAGCCTACGGATAGTGCAGCAGAAAGTGTACCGCCTAAGTATTATTCTATGAATGATACCGGTAAGGTTGAAAAGGTGCGGTAAGAGCGCACCGCGTAGCTGGTAACAGTCTACGGCGATGGTAAACCCCGTTCGGAGCAAGACCAAATAGGAACCCGTATGGCGTGGCCCGCGTTGGGTTCGGGTAGGTTGCTAGAGGCTTGTGGTGACGCAAGTCCTAGATGAATGATTGTCCACGACAGAACCCGGCTTACCGGCTGACTCCCTTTTTTTATAAGGATGTATTGATAGCTCCACTCAGTGTTGAGTACTTATTTTCAAGTGCTTGTTTTCAGATGATAGTTTTTAGGTATTGATTTGCAGGTATGGCTTTTCAGGCGTTTATTGCAAGTGCTTGTTTATATGGCTGCTTGGTCATGTGATCCTGATGTGTAATCCCAGTTTGCGATTCTCTTTATGTGATTATTGTTATGTGGTCCTAGTGGTGTGATATAGCACCTCGTAATGAGCCTGCTTTCTCTTCAGTACGAATCGTTTATTCGCTCGTCTTTTTGCTTCTTACAGACCGTTCTATAAACACTCTTCCTATATTCATTTAACGTAATTATGTGCCTTTTTTCCTCTAAAAGCTGGAAAAGTGCCGCCTTCTGTCAGGCATCTCCTTTTGTTACCTTGACTTTGCAAGAGTGCCACATATATTGTGTATTAGTGGTCAAAAGTGGTTTTTTGTGGCTTTTTGTGGTTTGATTCGTTTCTTGGGTGGAAAAAAGTGTTCCAAGGTAGTCATAACATCAATATGGACGCCAAAGGGCGGCTCGCGATACCGGCAAAACACCGGGATGTGCTAGCGGCTACTTGCTGTTCGCGCATTGTTATGACGGCCCACACTCAAGATCGCTGTGTTTTGGTCTACCCCGAAACGGAATGGCAGAATATTTTGCCCAAAATTGAGGCGTTGCCAACGTTTAATCGTGCAGCACTGAGAGCCCAGCGCTTATTAATTGGTTATGCCTCTACCCTTGAGCTAGATGGCAACGGCCGCGTATTAGTACCTCCCACATTACGTGAGTATGGTCAGTTAGGTAAAAAACTCATGTTAGTAGGGTTAGGTAAAAAATTTGAACTGTGGGACGAAGAGGCATGGCTGACGTCAGTTGCCGAATCAGACGATGATGAGTTGCCCGCAGATATGCTTTCTCTTTCTTTATAACGCTGACTCTCATGATGCACTCAGAGCATTACTCTGTCTTACTCGATGAATCCGTTGAGGCGTTAGTTACTGACCCTAACGGATGCTATATTGATGGCACTTTTGGTCGTGGTGGCCATAGTCGCGTCATATTGTCTCGCTTGAAGGAACAAGGGTGTTTATGGGGGTTTGATAAAGACCCTCAAGCCATACAAGTAGGGCAAGCACTTAACGAAACCGATAACCGCTTCCAGATTATCCATAACTCTTTTGCTGCTATGCAAGAGGTTGCCATCCAGCACAACAAGCAGGGTGAAGTGGACGGCGTACTGCTCGATTTAGGTGTGTCGTCTCCTCAGTTGGATCAGGCCGAGCGTGGCTTTAGTTTTATGAATGATGGCCCACTGGATATGCGCATGAACTGTGACGCAGGGCAGAGCGCTGCAGAGTTTGTGAATACAGCAAAAGAGACGGAAATCGCCAGAGTGTTAAAGGAATATGGTGAAGAACGCTTTTCCAAGCGCATCGCGGGTTTCATTGTTCAACGTAGAGCTGAAAAGCCTTTTGAGCGCACACTGGATTTGGCTGATGTTGTGACAAAAGCGAATCCTAAGTGGGAGCGCGACAAGCATCCCGCAACACGCGCTTTTCAGGGTATACGCATTCATGTCAATAATGAACTAGGCGATTTAGAAAAAGCCTTAACGGCAGCGCTGGCAATTTTAAAACCCGGTGGCCGTCTGGTGGTGATTAGCTTTCATAGCTTAGAAGACCGCATTGTGAAGCGCTTTTTTCGCGATGGTGCCAAAGGTAAGTCGTTGCCTGCAAATTTACCGATTCCAGATATCGAACTCGAAAAAACATTACGCCTGATTACTAAGCCCGTTAAAGCCTCTGAGCGTGAGTTAACTGAAAATATTCGCTCACGCAGCGCCATTATGCGCGTTGCTGAAAAGCTGCCTCAAAAAGAGGATCTGCCATGAGTCAGAATGCGGTCAGCCAGCTCAATCGCGGCAAGTTGCTATTGTTGAGCCTTTTATGGGGCGGCGTGGTGCTAAGCGGGTTAGCTGTGGTCTATGTTACGTTCGATGTGCGTCAGCATACTCAAGCACTGGCTGAGCTAAACCTTAAAGCACAAGACCTTCAAGTCGAGTCAGGCCAGTTGCTATTGGAGCGAAGCGCTTTAGCGGCTTACGCTCGTGTAGAAAAGCTTTCGACAGAAACGCTTCGTATG
>CALIUX010000121.1 GCA_938048505.1 uncultured Pseudomonadales bacterium | reverse complement strand
GCAGGTATCGTAAACAAGGGGATTTTATGCATTACGTCACCTTGTTTTTCATATGAAAAATTGCCTCTCAACAGTCAGCGCACTCGAGCACTTTCAGGCATCGATTTCAGCCGCTTAAATGTTGATAACGCCCTTAGAGAGCAGCTTGAGCAGCAGCTGGCTAACGGTGAAACGCTCATCACTTTTGGTCGCAACAAACGTGTAAGAGGATTTTCGGGCATTGGAGTGGAACTTGTAGTACAACGTGTCTTTTTACCTCTTACCTTTTCAGTAGAGCCCGAAGAGTGTTTGACCGGCGCATGCTTGCCTGGTGGTGGAGGTCTACCCATTGAGCCTGAAGAGTGCTTAACCGGAGGCTGTCAAGAGAGGCCCTTTTTATTGCAGCCCTAGATCTGCAGATACCACTGAAACCGACTTAGCTAACATCTGAGCCAACATCGCTCATTAATTAAGCTAAGTTTTACTGCCGGATTAATGAGCATAAATATACTGATGCGATAAGATATTACAAAAAGTGCGATTATTTTTGAGGAAAAACATACAAAAATAATCGCACTTTATTTTATCAATCTTAAAAACACATCAAATAACCCAATACACAGTATGACCATATTCATGGCACGGCTATATTCATGACATGAATATACAACAATATGTTTTATTACAGAAAAGTCACTTCGCACTAGAATTTATAGAGCTATATCCTTCACGAAAACTAGGGTATTCAAAGGTAAAGCCCATTTCGAGCAAGCGCGTATTTTGGCAACGCTTATTCCCTCCCCTCCCCGACTCTGATGGCTCAAGCTGACCAGACTCCATTCCTACTTGTTCGGCAATAAAACGCCTGACTTCATTTGAAGGAGCAGGGCAGCTATCACACGCTATAAGACACTCAGGAATTGAATGTTCAAATGCTTGACGAATAAGAAATGTTAAACATCGGCTTGCATCAACTTGGTGAATGCGGTTTGTAAATTCTCCACCCCCTCCCTTCCCTGAACGCACTTGCCTAATCATGAAGTCGCGCCCAGGGCCATAAATACCGCCAAACCTTACCGAACAAGTCTTTAGTTGGCTGTCTAGCAATAACCGCTCTGCCTGTAAAAGCGTTTGTCCACTAAAATTCTGAGGTGTTGTTGATGTGTGCTCATCTACCCACTCACCGGATGTGTGATGATAAACACTGGTACTGGATGCAAAAATGACTTGTGTATCAGGGGACTTCTCTTGTAGCAAGGGCAAGAGTATTTTCAAAGGCTCAACATAGCCACGTAGATAGCCTTCTTCGCCTTGACCATTAGGAACCAGTGTAATCACAAGTACGGAAGGTAAATACTCTGCTACAGCCTGAGCAATCTTAGGATCTAACAAAGACCCTTGCAAAAAATCAACACCCGACAACTGTCTTGGTGTACGTGCCACGCCCGCCAACTTGATCTCACGGTCGACTTCTTGCAATTCACTTATAGCTCTAAGAGCAAGGTCGCCTGCCCCCGCAAATAACACTTTCTTTTCTAGGGTTAATTCTGCGGTGAGCAAAGTGCCACTCTTTTTATTTCCTAACATATATTTCTCTTCATTGAGCGTCTTTTCACTTAACATTTTTATAATATATTCACTATTTTTTTATTGCGACACGTTTTAGACAAAGTAATAAAACCTTCATAGATTATGGTTGTCATACTGGCGCAAATAAAGCGAAAAACGATAATTATTAAGTGATTGATCACTTAATAATTATCTTACTATCATAAAAAATTTCAGAACAAAAACACACTTTCTGTAAAACAAGCGCTAATAGCGCAAAATGTGTTCGCCATCAAACGGCTCAACAACGGTTGATAGTGAATCACTCACCTATCGAACATACGAGAATTTTCTATGACACTGACCGAACTCCGCTACATTGTGACCCTCGCGCAAGAACAGCATTTTGGTCGTGCAGCTGAACGATGCAATGTAGCTCAACCCACTCTAAGCGTTGCCGTCAAGCGTCTAGAGGACGAACTCAACACCGCTATTTTTGAACGTTCAAAATCACGCGTATCACCCACGCCCGTTGGTGAGCAAATTATTCAACAAGCCCAACGAGTATTAGAGCAAGCATCAACGATTAAAGATATCGCACAAAATAGCCAAGACCAATTAAGTGAGCCTTTACGGGTAGGTGCTATTTTCACAATTGGCCCTTATTTATTACCACGTATCATCCCCAATATACGCAGCTTGGCACCCTCGATGGCGCTATATGTTGACGAAAGCTACACCGCCACATTGCGCAAACGCATACGCCAAGGTGAGTTAGATGCCATTATTGTAGCCCTTCCCTTTAACGAAGCCGATGTGGTGACACAAAGACTTTACGATGAGCCCTTTGTAGTGCAAATGGCTAATACAAACCCCCTCGCCCAATTCGACAAAGTCACGCCAGAGCAACTCAACGACCAGCACGTTATTTTGCTAGGCGATGGACACTGCTTTCGCGATCAAGTACTGGCCGCATTCCCTAACCTGCAAGATCAATTAAATGACCCCAATGGGTTAGTGCGTTCAGCAGCAGAAGGCAGCTCACTAGAAACCTTGAAACATATGGTAGCATCTGGATTAGGCATCACCATTCTGCCCGCCTCAGCCGCAGGTGATCAAAATGCTTTACTCACCACCCGGCCATTTGACGGCTGCAATCCAACACGAACCGTAGCACTCGCTTGGCGAGCCAGCTTTCCACGCCATAAAGCTATTGATATTTTACGACAAGCCATTATTGAACGTAGCATTTAATAGACAACTAGTAGTAGGCAATAGTAAGCAATCGTAGGCAATATTTTCAGGCAAACCAGTCTGCACATCTTGCTGTCGCCTTTCTAGATAGCCCCCTTAAGCAAGCACACTTAAATAGCATAATCGCGTAATATACCCCCTTAAATAAGGGGGTATATTACTCATGGTAAACGGTCAAATACAAAAATAATGGGGATGCGCTTAGAATCAATACCGGTTGGCAGCTTAAAAGGGGTGGGAGAGAAATTTTCTCAAACACTGGAAAAGCTCAACTTATATAGCGTACAAGATTTACTCTTTCACCTTCCGTCTCGCTACGCTGATCGGACACGCATTGCTGATATCAGCGAACTCAATGCCTTACAGCCAGCAGTCGTTCAAGGTGTCGTCACGGGTAGTCGCATTGTCTATGGCAAAAAACGCAGCCTTGTTATTAACCTATCCGATGATACCGGCCAGATAATACTGCGCTTTTATTTTTTTACGCCTGGCCAACAAAAGCAACTGACTGAAGGTGCCTGCATTCGCTGCTACGGCGAGCCACGCCCCGGTGCTTTGGGGCTTGAAATATACCACCCAGAATATCAAAGCGTATCAAGTCTTGATGATTTAACAGGGCTAGAAGAAACACTGACGCCTATCTACCCCTTAACAGATGGCCTGAGCCAGAAGCGCTTACAAAAACTCATCAAGCAAGCCCTTGAGCAACTCACTCATCACACCCCAGATGAATACCTACCACGCGAGATAGCAGATCGATTCAATCACTGCACATTAACCGAGGCATTACAGTTGGCGCATACACCACCCGCCGAAGCTGATGTTAACAGCCTGATGGCGGGCACTCACCCTTGCCTACAACGTTTAGCGTTTGAAGAGTTGCTGGCACATAATGTCGCGGTACAACGTAGCCGCCTTGCGCAGCAA
>CALIUX010000120.1 GCA_938048505.1 uncultured Pseudomonadales bacterium | reverse complement strand
GTCACCTGACCCCCGTTCAGGGTTAGAAATGACCCTCTTGCGTATGCTGGCCTTTAAGCCGCAAGGTGTTGTGGATGTTCCAGTAACGCAGCTGCCAGCTTCTCAAAAAGCGCTGCACATCCAAAACCACGATGCCCCGCAGCTCTCTGTTCCAGCTGGTAGTGTTCCAGAAGCTAATATTCAAGAAAATAGTGCTCAAGAAAATAGTGTTCAAGAAGACAATTCTCAAGCAAACAATGTTTCGGTAAGCAACGTTTCCGCAAGCCATGCTCAAAAAGAGAGCGCTCAACAAGAGAATACGCAGATAACGAACGCTGGGTTACACAATGCAAGTGCTGATATACACAATACTGCCCCTGAACAAGATGCACCTAGAGCCGAAGTACAAGACGGCCAACAGGTGGCACAGGCTCAATTTTCCGCCTCTTCACCAGAAGTAGTCTCTAGCGAACCGCCGCCATGGCAGGCATCACCTATTGATGCTCCTTCAACCGAATCAAGCAGCAAAAGCGCTACTGTTGATCCTATATCTCAGCAGGCTGCCCCGGCGTTAGCGAATATACATGCCGCTGAGCCCATTCAGACTGCAGAGGCGACGCATGCAAAAAAGTCCCTTGAGGCGCTGTTGAATGAACCTGGATTAAGCGGGTTAAAACCAGCGTCTTCTATTCAAAGTCCCGCGCCTAAAGTGCTTGAGCAAACTCCAGATAGCGAGTTGGTGCAAGAGGCTCATCATGCGGTTCCAACAGACATAGAATCTGTGCAGCCTGAGCATTGGTTGCCCCTGTATCATGCCCTTGGGATCAAAGGCGTTTTACATAGCACCGTGGCTAATAGTGTGTTGGTTAGTCGAGAAGGTTATCAATTGCACTTTTGGCTTGATCAAAATAAAGGCGCGCTATTTGATGAATCACATCGTCAGCGTTTTAACGATGTGCTCAACGATTATTTTAAGACGCCTGTTAAAGTGTATATTGAGCTTGCAGAATTGACGCCTGAAATGATCACGCCGGCATTAGACGCCGAATCCCGTAAACAAAAAGCATTAGCCGATGCGACGGCAAGCTTGCAGCAAGAGCCACTGGTTCAAGCGTTAGCGCAGCACTTTGATTGCTCATTGAATGTCGCCAGTGTAAAGGTGACGAATACTAAATCGATTGCTGAAAAAACCGCACATTAAATAGAGATATTAAAAAGGTAAATACAATGAATGGTCTTGGTGACATGATGAAACAACTGCAAGGAATGCAGGAACAAGTACAAGAAAATATGAAAAAAATGCAAGAAGAGCTTAATAATCTTGAGCTTGAAGGCAGTGCGGGCGCGGGCTTAGTTAAGGTCGTTATGAATGGTCGACACGACGTTAAAAGCGTCAACATAGACCCTTCTTTAATGTCCGAAGATAAAGAAATGCTAGAAGACTTATTGGCCGCCGCTGTTAATGACTGCGTGCGCAAAGTGGAAGAAGAAAATAAAAGCCGTATGGGGAATATGGCTGGTGGTATGCAAATGCCTCCCGGTTTTAAAATGCCTTTCTAATTAATGAGTGTATTGAAATTTTTAAGCAGTATTAGGCGCATTGTTGAAAGCAGTGTTAGAAATAATGCAGAGCATAAGGCGATATTAACGTGTATAGCCCTCTTATTGCGCAGTTAATTGAGTCTCTGCGTATTTTACCTGGAGTCGGTCCAAAATCCGCACAACGAATGGCTTTGCACCTTCTTGAGCGCAATGCAGCAGGTGCTTTAAAGCTGGCAGAAACACTGACGCAAGCCGTTAACACTGTGACGCGCTGCAATAGCTGCCGCACGCTGACAGAAGAAGATGTCTGTGCTTTATGTCAGAGTAATCGTAGGGATAGCAGTATATTGTGCATTGTCGAAATGCCGGCTGATGTTTTTGCCTTAGAGCAATCAGGAACCTACTCGGGTAAATATTTTGTCTTAATGGGGCGCTTATCGCCATTGGATGGTATCGGCCCGTCTGAATTAGGTTTAGATCAGCTAGATGAAAAATTAAACGACGCTGATTTAAAAGAAGTGATTGTGGCCACGAATCCTACAATGGAAGGTGAGGCTACAGCGCATTATATTTCTGAAATGGCTAAATCTAAGCAAATAAAAGTCACACGTATTGCACATGGTGTGCCACTAGGCGGCGAGCTTGAATATATTGATGGCGGCACACTGGCACATGCTTTAGCCAGCCGTCGTGAGCTGTAGCGCACCTCCTTAAAAGTGAGCAAAGAGATAAAGTCAATGGGATCTTCGAATTCAACAGGACATCATGCTGGAAGTCCATCTGCCCAATCACCAGCCAACCCGTCCAAGGGGCAGTCTGAAAGTGCTGAAGTGCTGCTGCGTCAAAAAATTATTTTTATTGATCATGATGATGATTTAGCGCGCTATTGTGAAAAATGGTTATCTTCGCGCCTTATTGCCGTTGATACAGAATTTATGCGGGTGAATACCTATTACCCTTTGGCCGCATTAGTGCAGGTGAATGATGGTGAACATAACTATTTGATTGACCCCTTGAAAATAACCCAATGGGAACCTTTTGCGCGCGTTATGCAATCGGATGCAGTGATCAAAGCATTCCACGCCTGCAGTGAAGACCTGGATGTTTTTAATCGCTTATTAGGGTGTGTGCCTCAGAAATTATTTGATACGCAAGTCGCTGCTGGACTGCTTGGTATTGCTGCTGGGATGGGATACGGTAATTTAGTGCGAGAGTGCCTAGGCGTTGATTTACCAAAAGGTGAAACACGCTCTCAGTGGCTCGATAGGCCGCTGTCAAAAGGGCAAATTATTTATGCTGCGCTGGATGTTGATTATTTATTTGAACTGGCTAATTATTTAGAAAAACAACTTCAGCAATTAGAGCGTGAATCATGGCTGTACGAAGATTGTCTGGCACTGATTCAGCAGTATCGTAATAACTTGAATCCAGCGAGCGGCTTTTTTAAATCCAATAATACATGGCGACTTAAACCTCATCAGTTAGTGCCTGCAAAAAAACTGTTTGAGTGGCGAGAAAAAACAGCTCAAACAAAAGACACGCCTAAAACTCGTATTATTAAAGATGCACAAATTTTTGATGTTGTCATGCGTCAAGCGCAGTCTTTATCTGATCTGAAACATATCGGGCTGCACGATGCAGCTATTCGCCGTTATGGGCGTGATATATTGGAAGTCCTTAATGCTGACTATGCCGATGATCCTGATGCGATACCCTCTTCTAAGCCTTTAACCAAGCCACAGCGCGAGTATGTGAAAACGTTTAAAGATTGGGCTGTTGAATTAGGCGAAAAGCATACCATCACCCCAGAAGTTGTACTGCGAAAAACAGAATATCATGCTATCGCTAGGCAGATGCATGAACAAAAAACAATGGTGGAAAGCTGTATTGCGGTAACGCACGGTTGGCGAAGAGACTTTTTTACATCGGTTTAACTTTACATTGATGCAGCGCCTTGAGTGACATGAATTATGAGCGATAAAACAATTTGCGATATCTATCGCAGCCCTAAAAAAGAAGGCCTGTATTTATATGTACCAAAGGCAAAAGGTCTAAGTGATGTGCCAGAGCCATTACTGACGATGTTTGGCAAACCCGAGCTGGCCTTTACATTGGTTTTAACGCCTGAAAAAAAACTAGCCAAAGAAGATATTACTAAAGTGTTATCTGGCTTATCTGAAAAAGGGTATTTTTTACAGTTGCCTATTGTTGAGCAAGATGATGCTATGCAGGCCATTGCACAGCACAATAGTAAACTCAGTTAATGCTCGAAAAAAGCAAAAGGTGGTGGGAAAAAGGGTTGCAGAATCTCACCGCTGATCAATGGGAGCTGCTGTGCGACGGTTGTGGTTTATGTTGTTTGCATAAACTCGAAGACGAAGAGACGGGCGCGCTACACTATACTCAACTAGCGTGCCCTTTACTCGATACGCAAAGCTGTCAGTGCCGTTTTTATGCGCAGCGTTTTAAGCATGTGCCAGAGTGTATGAAGATTACACCCAGTAACTACCGTGAAGCATTACCCTGGCTACCAAACTCTTGTGCATACAAGCGTGTTGCTCAACGTTTACCTCTGCCGTCGTGGCATCACTTGCTGACCGGTGAGCGTTCAACCATTCATGATGTGGGCGCTTCTGTTCGTGGCAGAGTGAGGTCTTCAGAGGGTATCGAGGAAGAAGACTATCAAGAGTATATCCTGCATTGGATTGATGCAGACAATGATAATGACAGCGTGAGAGAGTAATACTGTATGAGAAAAATAATTAAATGAAGAATGATATCGCAGAGCTGCAAGAGCGTTTAGCTTTTCAGGAAGATGCCATCGTTAAGCTCAGTGATCATATCGCTTTGCAAGATAAAGAGTTAATCGAAGCAAAACGACATATTAATTTGCTGCGCGAAAAACTGTTTGATTTGGTTGAAGAGGTCGATTTACTTAGCCCGCAAAACCGTAATGAAAGGCCGCCTCATTATTAAAAATCAGCTTGTATATGTATAGGTATAATTGAACCTATTGAGCGGCACTGCTATCGAGCCTTTAGCTAAAAGGCTAGGTTTACGATAACGCAGCGATTATATGACTAAGAGAAAGTAAGCATGTTTTCAGAAGCAGATTATATCAATGGCTGGTTAGCCTACGGCGTAGGAGCCATTGTTGGGTTGTGGTGTTGGTGGTATTTATTATCTAAGTTGCCAATAAGGCCACTCAGGCCTTTTTTAGTTGGCGCAATGGCCGGGTTTTTATGTATGCCTTGGTACAGTGCTGAAAACTATCATTTTCTGGCGCCGGCATGGGTTGTCGCGGCTAGTGAAGGTTTGTTCGACGGGCCTGAGTATTTCTGGCGTGCCGGTACACCGCTTATTATCGCTATAGTGGTCATGGCTGTTTTAGGTGTTGTATTGCAAATACTCTTTCGTTGGTTCATAACTTCACGAAAGAAGCCCGAAGAAGATTCACATTCTGCCGCGGATGCAGGACATGATGACGTGACCGAATATCGTGTTGGTAGTCGGCAGCGTGCTATGCCTTCAAAGTCCTCATAACCCACCTTGATCATGCGTAAACAGCATGAAAACAGATGGTTATTCAGCTTCTCGTCAAGGTCATACTGATAAGATAGGGCAGTGGGTGCGCATTTGTTGACAAAAATATGACAAATGCTGGCCTTTTATTCATCTTATGCACGCTAATAGGCGTAAGATCAGCATATACGTGTCTACACCTTTATTATTTTCCACTCTTGTATATTCATCTTTTACTTCATGTAGCAGTGCGAAGCTTTTGATTATGCTGGTTGCGATGTGCATAAAGCATAAGCTGCATGGGTGCGATAAATAAGAATTTATGAAGGTGAGGCGCTCAGAATAGCGATTGTACAGAGTGCATAGCTATCAATGCTTAGTGACTCAGTTGCATGAATGCCGAGGATATCACTTATGTCCAAACATGATTCAGTTAAGATGAGCAGCGCTATGCGCTCAGTTAAGGTTAATGAAATGCTAGATGAAGCCGTCAAAGTCCGTGATGCGCTAATCGCCAAGGGGCTTGAAACGCCAATGGTTGATAACGGCCTAAGCCCAGAAGCCAAGCAAGAGAAGCTGCAGGCACTTTTTACTGAGGTCACTCAAACGCTAGGCCTTGATTTAGAGGATGATAGCCTTAAAGAAACGCCACGCCGCATTGCCAAAATGTATGTCAGAGAAATTTTTTCAGGGTTGGATTATTCAACCTTCCCTAAACTCACGGTCATCGAAAACAAAATGGCCGTCGATGAGATGGTCATGGTAAGCGATATCGGTTTGGTAAGTACTTGCGAGCATCACTTTGTCACCATTGATGGTACGGCTAAAGTCGCTTATCTACCGGGTTCAAAAATAATTGGCTTGTCAAAAATCAATCGCATCGTACGTTTTTTTGCTCAACGCCCTCAGGTGCAAGAGCGCTTAACACAGCAAATTTTGGTTGCTTTGCAAACTCTGCTAGAGACCGATAATGTTGCGGTCAGTCTAGAAGCAACGCATTATTGTGTTAAAGCGCGAGGCGTTAAAGATTCCAGTTCTTATACGCGCACAACAGCGTTAGGTGGAACGTTCAAAACAAATGGTGTGACGCGCTCTGAATTTTTAACGGCTTGAAATAGATATGAAAATACCGGCAAAAATCTGTATTAAAAACCTGCGGTTGCGCACTTATATTGGCATTAAAGATGAAGAAATTAATAATCGCCAAGATGTCATTATTAATGCCCAGATTTACTGTCAGGCGGGCGCGGCAGTAGAAAGCAACATCATTGAAAAGGCTCTCAATTATCGCACAATCTGTAAAGCGATTATTGCTTTGGTAGAAGATCAGCGTTTTGCTTTATTGGAGCGTATGACGTACGAAATTCTCGAAATTGTTATGAGCCATCCTGGCGTGCTTAAAGCAGAGGTCGAAGTGGATAAGGTCGGTGCGCTACGCTATAGCGACTCAGTCTCAATGGCACTGGGTGGCAAGCGTGAAGAAGGGCAGCGTGATTGGACGGCCGGATTCTAACAGCTCGTTTAGTTTTTAGTTTAAGTGACCAGTTTAAAGCAAGTCATTCAATCGAATAAAACCAAGTGATAAAGCAAGTAATAAAAAAGGCCCTAAGGGGCCTTTTTTATTACTTGCTGCTGATGTTACGAAATGGGTTGGTACACATTTTTATCCTGTGCCTATTGCAAATTAAAAGCAATTGGCACAGTAAAGACAAATGTATCGCCTTTAATAATATTTGGTATGGCAGGGTAGGGGCTGGCGCGCTTAGCGGCTTTTAACGCTTCTTTGTTTAAAAGGTTATATTTGCTCTTTTCGTCCAGTGTTGCGCTTTGCACTTTACCATCTCGGCCAATGACCACCGTGACTCTCACTGATCCAGATTGGTTGCGACGTATTGATTTTTCTGGATATTTCACATAGCTGCTTGTCCAGCGGGTTAGCTTAGAAATATAGAGCTGTCGGCTAAGGAGGTCGGCTGCGGTAAAGTCTTCGTCTTCTTCCTCTTCCTCAAAGATGCTATCAGCTTGCTCTGTATTGCTCGCCACTGCAGGTGCTTCTTTAACTGGCTCAACAGCTGGTTCGGGCTCAGGCTCGGGTTTCGTTTCTATTTGTGGCTCTACTTGAGGTGTGGGTGCAGCAGCAATAACAGGTTCTGAAGGCGCTTTTTCTTCTATTACAGGCGCCGGCTTGGGTTCGGGTGTTGGTTCAGGCTCTACTGCCGCGACTTCTTTGGCGGGGGCTGGCTCTTTGGCTGCCTGAGTTTCGTCTTTCGCTTCTTCTGCCGGTACAGTAGCTTCAATAGGGTTCGCTGCAATGGCCGTTTGCAAGGCTGCAACGCGTTCAGGTGTTGTTCTAATGTCTTTAAAGCGTGAAAGTAGGCTGGGGTCGATACTACCGCCGCTTAATAGATTATTTTTAAACCCCGTAGAAGGTGGGACAGGGCCAACCCAGGCGCGTAATAATAGGTCAAAAAAGCTAGTATCTTGAATGGCCCCTATTTTGACGCCGTTAACTAATACCTCTACGCCTCGGCGAAATGTACGGTCTATGGTTAAGGTGTCATTACGCACCAGCTTCACTTTTAGCATGTTGCTAAAATCTGCTAGGTTCTGTGCATGCTTTTTAAGATCAGAGTTGCCCGAGTTGATCGCAATCCCTTCAATCCATTGACGTTTAAAGCGTCGTGAAAGTAGACGGTCAGTGGTGATCTTGATTTCTATGCGCTTGCGCTGGTTACTGAGTAGGACACTTTTGACATCTGTGCTCAGCTCTTCGAGGTAAAGCGCAGCAATATATTGCTCTTTACCGAGTGATGAGCGTGCCGCGACGCCATTGATATCCACAGCGGCGTAAGCTGTAGAGGGTATGGCAATACATAGCCACAGAAAGAAATAACAGGCTATGGACTGCTTTAGCTTTATTATTGTTGGCATAAGTCCCTCGTTTTTATTTTTAGCATCAAGTGCCGCAGATTGAGTCTGCTTTTATTATTTGATTTGGCATTATCATGTGTTTTTATAGCTTAATGTAGTTTAATTTACTGCCGATACGAGCTCATTAAAAGCATTTAAACTCAGAAATAATCAATATATTCTTTGCTTTGTTCGTTATTATTATCATTTTGTCTCAAAAAGCATCTTTTATTGTGCGTTGATACTCAATTTTAGCCTTGGGCTCATACCTTTACTCTAACGCCAACACTTAATCTTTCCAGTAAAAAGCGGCGTGCGAGCGGGTTAAATCTACCCAGCGGTATAAATACCGCCCTTTTTGGTTGTTTTTTGGCTTTATTCGATGCGAGGCAAGTTTATTAATGAATATGGCTTTACCTGGACAAAATCATCCACAAGCTTGAAATCTTGTTGTAGAATACGGGTCAATAAACAGCATTAACGCGTTATTAGCCTTTGTGTACATTATTGCTAATACAGCTTGTATCAATGGCTTGTATTAAACAGTTTGTTCATGCGGGAAGGTTGATAAATAAAATCAATAAACTCAGTATGCTGCTGATGTAGCTTTGTGGAGACCTGATAGTGAGCCGTAGAAAGCGTAATCGCCAAGAAGCAGAAGATAAGGCCGATATCGATTTAACCCCCATGCTCGACGTGGTATTCATCATGTTGATCTTCTTTATCGTGACGGCATCTTTTGTTAAAGAACAAACGATTAATGTGAATGTGCCGCCTGAAAACGATACTCCACCACCACCTGAAAATTCAGTTGAAAGTATTTTGATTGTTGTGGACTCGCAAGATCAAATCACCATTGATGGCCGTCGTGTTGATTTGCGTGCTGTACGCTCTTTGGTTGCTCAGAAGAAAGCCGAGAGCCCTGAGTCCAGTGTTGTTGTGCGTGCTCATGAAGATTCTTCAACAGAAACCTACGTGGGTATTGCAGACTCTGCTTATGCTGCCAAAGCGGGTGGTGTTTCGCTCGTGCCGTATGGCGATAAGTAACGCCTAGTCTAGAGTCAGAGTCAGAGTCTAGTGCTAGTAGAGCTAGCGCTTAAAAGCTTAAGCTCATCATAATATGCAAGATGAAAAGACCCATCGTATTATGATGAGTAAAAAGAGAAAGCCATAAAAAAAGCCGCTATTTAGCGGCTTTTTTTATGGCTTTTGTCCCGTCCTGAAATAGGTTTACCACTAGGAGACCTATTTTGGAAAGACCCGACAAAAGTCGCCGCAAACGTACGCAGCGTGATTACACATTAGCCTTTAAATTGAGCGTTGTTGCTCAGGTAGAAAAGGGCGAAATG
>CALIUX010000119.1 GCA_938048505.1 uncultured Pseudomonadales bacterium | reverse complement strand
TCTGAACGTACCGCACTCCGTTTGGAGCACTTCTTGTATGATGATTTCCTGTTTAATCGCATTGCTTATGAATATGCAGTTAAAGCAAATGTTCTTTTGGATGCCTCTTATGATTTTACCGCACAAGCTGTGACGGTTGGCATCAGTTCCTCAAGCATTAAATTTTCACTGACTTCCAATAGCCTTCGCTGGTCAAAAACCAAAACATTTGGGCTGGCTTTTGGGTTGAAGTTTCCATTGTAAAAAAGACTTTGACTATTTTATTTTTATTTTTCAGTCGAACGGCCTAAACCAAGCTATTTTAACCAGCGGCACTCTGCATATACCTCTGAGGCATCTTTTTTAGGGTAAGCATGGTTGGTTAGGAAGTGAATAAACTTTAATGTTCTAAAAGCATCAAACCACTCGTGACTCATTCGCAGAGCTTGCTCGCAATGTTTGGCTTGTTTTTGTATGTGTGAAAGCAGCTTGTCAACGTCAAGGCTGAATAATGCTTGATATGACACACTCTCTATATGGATATGTTGTGCTTTGATTAAGGTGCTTAAAGAAGTGGAGCTTGTATTCTGGATGGCGTTATAAAGCTTGGGCATTTCTTGTAGCCATGTACGAAGTGCTTGAAAAACAGCTGGGTCATAATCTAAATAGACTGTACAACTGTATTGTTTTTGAATGGCTGGCCCGGTGCCAAAAGGAACACGTTGTGATGCTCTGGGTTTTAATATAATGGTGGGTGCAGCTGTAACAATTACCGCTAATTTGGCTAGCTTATTTAATAGATAAAAATCTTCACCTGCACTGCGCCTAGGAAAGCCTCTCGCCTGTGCATAATATTCTGGGTTGATTGCTAAGCAGCTCCCGATAGTTGGGTAAGCGTATGGTGATTGTGCATAAGCTAAACCGGCTTCGTAATATCGTAGGCTTTCTTCGTAGCGCACCGTAGTGCGTTCTATTTTGTTTTGTGCCCAGCTCATCTTGCTGTGTGTAAATGCTGTATGGAATGTATGCTTGAATTGATACGTTAATGCACTTTTTTTATCATCCGGCTTGGGCACTAAAAAATAATTGATGGGTAGTGTGGCATCAGCATCTGTGCAATGTAGCCATCCCCATGCTATATGACCTTCTTGCATTAATGTCAGTGCAATATCACATCCCAATTTGCGTGCATACCCAACGCCTTCCTTACTGGGTATTGTTTTGTAGACGGGTAAATAGTGTACAGGAGGTGTCTTTTCTATGTTGCCGGCGATGCTTGTAGAATAATGTATTAACCGTTTGTTGAGCCGCGTAGCGTCTGCAAAGTGATCAGACTGGTTAACGATAATAATAACAAGGAGTTTCTGGCATTGCGTAAAAGGCGTTTGCTCAAGCCTGCGTATAAAAGCACTACTTTCATTGTATGCCGGAATAATTAAGACATGAGAAAAATAAGCTGTGACATTTTTACTGATAAAAGCCTGCGCATGCTCTTGTGCTTCTGAACATGCATACTGTTTTAAATATTTTTCTCTTGTATCTTTTTTTACCAAGGTAAAATATCGCCATTGCTGTGCCAAAAGGTACCTGAATTTTCAAGGTTGAGCTCATCAATTCGGCTAATCAAACCGGCTGCAGCTTCTGCTGGTGATATATCGCCGGCACCACCTACCATATCCGTTTGAACAAAGCCTGGGTGCAATATGGCAACGCTAACGCCTCTGGGTTTTAAATCAATTGCTAAAGATTTACCGCCTGCATTTAATGCCGCTTTTGACATGCGGTAGCCATAATAACTGCCTGATCCATTATCATTTATCGAACCCATACGGCTTGTGATAAAGGCTACTTTGCTACCATTGTTCAATTGTTTTTGAAGCGCATGGGTAACAGACAGAGGAGCAATACTGTTTATATGCAATTGTTCTTGGATCGCTTTATGATCGAAATTGTTTAAGCTTTCACAGCAAAAGATGCCGGCATTATTAATGAGAATATCAATATCTTTTGATTGCAGTGCTTCTGCCATGCTTTCGATTGCCTTTTGATCCAGCATATCGATATTATCAATGATGGTCGCTTTTGAATTGTGTAATGCGCTTGATGCCTTTCTGCAAATAGCGGTCACAGCATGACCTTGTGCTAAATATTGCTGCGTCAGTGAAAGCCCAATACCTTTGTTTGCGCCTGTGATAACAATATGCATATTGCCCTCTCAATGATTATTTGGCGTAAGGTGAAATAAAAAAAGCGCTGGTTTAGAGCGCTTTTTTGTCAGCAACGAATGCTTGGTTAGAGTATATATTTAAACATTGCCATAGCTCATTAAGCGCTCATAGCGTGTTTTCAGTAAATCATCTATTTCGATTTGGTCAAGGTTATCGAGTTGTGCGCTAAGGCGTTCCTTGAGTGTTTCTGCCATTGCATCAACATCTCGGTGGGCGCCACCAAAGGGTTCTTGAATCGTCTCATCCACAATGCCCAGCTTTTCTAATTTGCTCGATGTGACGCCCATTGCTTCGGCTGCTAAGGGCGCCTTGTCAACGGTTTTCCAGATGATATTGGCACAGCCTTCTGGTGATATGACAAAGTAAGTGGAGTACTGAAGCATATTTAAATGATCCCCTACACCAATTGCCAGTGCACCACCTGATGAGCCTTCGCCAATAACAGTACAGATAATGGGAGTGCGTAAATGGCTCATGGTTGCCAAATTTTGAGCAATGGCTTCACTGATGCCACGTTCTTCACTATCAATACCGGGGTAAGCACCGGGTGTGTCAATAAGGGTAATGACCGGTAATTTGAAACGCTCTGCCATTTTCATTAAACGTAGCGCTTTGCGGTAGCCTTCAGGGCGCGGCATGCCAAAGTTACGAGATACCTTTTCTTGCACGCTACGGCCTTTTTCTTCTCCAATGACCATGACACTTTTACCGTTTAAACGGCCAATACCACCAATAATGGCGCGGTCATCGCCAAAATGGCGATCTCCATGGAGTTCATCCCAGTCATCAAAGATGCGCGAAATGTAATCGCTCGCATAAGGGCGCTGCGGATGACGTGCAACCTGAACAATTTGCCATGGAGTGAGATTGCTGTAGATGCCTTCGGTACTTTTTTGCAGCTTTTTGCGTAAGCTACTGATTTCATCGGTGAAGTCGATGTCTTGATCACTGCTGGCTAATTGTAGATCGTGTAGCTCGGCTATTTTGGCTTCTAGCTCTGCTATATCTTGTTCAAAGCTGAGGTAATTCAAGTTCATGTTCAGTGTCTACCGCGGTTAATCAATAGGTAATATCAGTTCTGTGACTGACTCTAAAAATGCTGGCAATTGTAACACTATGTCAAGCCACGCATAAACCACCCATACTGTTCAGATTAATGGGGCATGACTTTTGGATCGAGTAGGTTGAAATATAGCGTTTAAAAGACTGAATAAAAGGGCAAGCTCACACGTATTGGTCCAGTATAGAAAGGTCATATGATCTATTTTGCCCATGAATAATAGATAAGTAGTCGCTACACTCGATTTGGGTTGTGTCGTTTTAAGTGGAATGGTTTTTAATATAACGAACGTAATCTTGCTTGGTTTCAAGGTGTTAGGTTTTCTTTGTCTTTTGAAATGATGTACTGAGGTGATGTTTGACCCAATCTGAATAGGAGCTTTTATGAATGACGTTGTAATTTGTGGCATAGCCAGAACCCCTATGGGCGCTATGCAAGGTGTTTTTGAAAATGTTCCTGCTCCTGAGTTAGGTGCAATAGCGATCCGGCGAGCGTTGGAGGATGCGCAATTGCCTAGCGATTCAGTCGATGAGGTCATTATGGGTTGCGTTTTACCCGCTGGTACCGGCCAAGCACCTGCGCGGCAAGCTGCTTTACTTGCGGGTCTAGCGGCTTCTACTCCTACAATGACGATCAATAAGGTTTGTGGTTCAGGTATGAAAGCAATCATGTTAGCCGTGGATGCCATTCGCTTGGGGCAGGCCAACATTGTTGTTGCCGGAGGAATGGAAAATATGACTCGGGCGCCCCATCTGTTAGCGCGTGCGCGTTCGGGCTATCGCTTGGGACATGATCAATTATTCGATCATTTATTTACAGACGGCTTAGAAGATGCAAAAAGTGGGCAGTTAATGGGTTGCTTTGCAGACGCCACTGCGGCGCGTTATCATTTTTCTCGTGAGCAGCAAGATCAGATAGCATTAGACTCGATAAAAAAAGCACAATACGCCTCTGATAACGGATTGTTCACTCGTGAAATCGCACCTGTTTTAATCAAAAGTCGTAAAAGTGAGGTTGAGGTTTTGCATGATGAACCGCTTGCACGTACTAAACCTGAAAAAATACCATCATTAAGGCCTGCCTTTTCATCTGATGGTACTGTAACGGCTGCAAATGCTAGCTCTATTGCTGATGGTGCGGCGGCTCTGGTTATTGCTAGCCGACAAGAAGCGCAAAGACGGGGATTACCTATACTGGCAAGTATCGCAGGCTCTGTGCAATCTGCCCGTGAGCCCGAGTGGTTTACCTTGGCGCCGGTGGGTGCCATCCAGAACTTAATGGCTAGTCTCAAATGGGAGGTTGCCGATGTGGATCTATTTGAAATCAATGAGGCCTTTGCCTGTGTACCTATGGCCGCTGCACATGATCTTGGAATTAGCTTTTCCAAGGTGAATATTCATGGCGGCGCCTGTGCATTGGGGCACCCTCTTGGCGCATCTGGCGCGAGAATTGTAGTGAGCTTGGTGGCAGCACTAGAGCAAAAAAGCCTCAAAAAAGGGGTTGCCAGTTTGTGTATTGGTGGGGGTGAAGCGACCGCACTGGCGTTGGTTGGTGAGCTTTAGCGCTCTATTAATGCTCTCTCTTGTGGTTTGAGCCTGCAAGTTCTTAGTTTGCCTGACTTCTAGATCTTATTAAGAGGGTGACCTATCCAGTTCGCGATAGGCGAGTGCTTCAGCGATATGCTCTACGACAATATCCGTTGAATCAGCCATGTCAGCAATGGTTCTGGCTACGCGCAATATTCTATCGTACGCGCGAGCAGACATATTGAGGCGAGTAATTGCCTGTTCCA
>CALIUX010000118.1 GCA_938048505.1 uncultured Pseudomonadales bacterium | reverse complement strand
GCCTTGGGGAACAACGTTACAAGCGCACAAAAAAGTGCCTATGATGTTGCGAATCAGATTCAATGGAAAGATGTCTACAAACGTAACGATATTGCGTATCGAGCCATTGCACGTGAAAGCGGAAAATAACCCGCAACACCCCACCCTGCCTCAATAGAACTCAATAGACTCACGATCAGTTGAGGCAGAACCAAGCTGGATGACTCCATCCGGCTTGCCTTCCCCAAACCTGCCTGTATCAGTGTTATTAACACGCTGTTTGCATACGCACCATAGTTTTTCAATATTGCAGCGCACTCTTCATATCGGTTCAACTCAGGTCAAACAATTGTGAAATAGTCGGCAGACTTAATCAATACCCCTCTAATCAAGACTATATGCCTACTCACTTCCTTTAAATACGAATACAAATAATACAAGATAGGCAATAATAGAGACAATAAGTTTTTTAACGCCCACAAGAATCACTATTGGGGTTAAAACGCACAAATACTCCTTTATTGCCGGAGAAAATGAATGAATAAACGAAGAACCGCGCCCCAGAAATTTGCACTGCATAAGTCACCTTGGCATACATCATTTTTGCATGAAAAATGGGTTACCAAAGCAGTCAAGAGCCTATGCATGCCCGCATTATCATTTGCGCTTATCTCATGTACGGGCACCGATGGTGGCAGCTCTTCTGATTCATCACTCGCCACCAATAGCAGTAAAAGTAGCATCGAAAGCACGTTAAGTAGCGCCGCACCTCAAAGTGAACTCACTTCCAGCGTACCGCCATCCAGTGCCTTCAGCTCCAGTGAAGCAATACCGCCTGCAAGCAGCTTAATGGCTAGTGCCTCTCTTATAGAAAGCTCTTCATCGAGTGTTTCTGTTTCTTCCAGTGAGCCCATAATACCGCAAGGCCCCTCTATTATTTATGCACTAAATAGTGGCGGCAACGAATTCCAGGCTGCGGACGGAACGGTATACCTTGCTGATACGCCTTATGCCTCAGAAGGTTCAACGTTTAATTCCACCATTGATATCGATGGCACAGAAGATGACGCGCTTTTTCAATCAGAACGCCATGGTGATTTTAGTTACGAGCTACCCGTAACCGATGGACTCTACAATGTCACATTATTCTTTGCTGAGATTTTCCATGACGAAGCAGGAAAACGCAGCTTTGATGTATGGGTAGAAGATAAATTTGCAGAAAGCAATCTTGATATCGTAGCCGAAACATCCGGTAAAGGAGTTGCGCTTACACGCACTCATAACGATATTTTAGTGACCGATGGCAAGCTGACTATTCGCTTTGAAAAGCATGTTAATGAAGCTAAAATTTCAGCGATTCACATCACTAGCCTTAACGGTGGTATTACAACCGTTACAGGCAATCAAGATACTGACAGTGACGGTGTTTTAGATAGCGATGATCAATGCCCCAGCCAAGCGGGTAGCACTCAAAATCAGGGTTGTCCCGAACTTGATGCCGATGCAGTAATGCTCTACGGCGAGCAATGTGAAAGCTGCCATGGCGATGAAAAAGGCCAAGGCGTCAGTTTTCCTATTGGTGGCGCTTTAACTGGATTTGAATGCGATAAATGTACAAATGTGGCTGAGTTAGCACAATATTTAGAAGCCGAAATGCCGCCCAACAACCCCGCCGCTTGCGATCTAGACTGTGGGACCAAGCTCGCCAATTACATTTTTGACCACTTTGATGGCTACGATAACAACTTAACAGGCCAACAGCTGTATGAGGGTTTGTGTCAGGACTGTCATGGTGATGGCGTTCAAACAGAAAATCTAGTAGGCGCAAGACTGGTCCCCGCCAGCTGCCAAACTTGTGGCGATAAGAGCACTTTGATTTCACGCATAGAAAGCACTATGCCAACGATTGATCCAACACGCTGCGACCTGTTGTGCTCGACCAAAATCACAGACTATATCTTTGGCAACTTTGAAGGTTACAACGTCTTAGAGGCCGAAGAAGACGCATTGAATATGGCCGCACCTACGGGTTCTGCGCGATTTAACAATGGTAAAGTCGAATTCACTTGGGCAGCATCTGAAACAGCACCAGACTTTTGGATGCTTGAGCACTGGAATACAGAACAGGCCACATGGGAATTACTAGCAAAGCTCCCTAGCAATGCAACCCGTTATTCACACAACGCTGAACAAATGGGACATTACCGCCTATATACCATCACCCGAAAAATCGCCTCATTCCCTGCACACTTTAGGCCGCCAGCTTATACCATAAGAACTAAAGGGCGAGACGTTTGGGCTAAAGCCGATAGCTATCATTTTAGTCATATTGAGCAGAGTGGCGACTTTAAGGCCGAAGTTCGTGTAGAGTCTGTAGGACGCGCGAATCAATGGACAAAAGCGGGGTTGATGGTAAGAGGATCGCTAGACCTTGACTCAATCAATGCATTTGCTCTGCTTTCTCCCGATAACGGTGGAGCTTTCACAGTACGTGACACAACAGGTGAAAACACTAAGACCAATGCCCGTAAAGCGGACATTAAAGCACCCGCAACATTAAGGGTTGAACGCAATGGCGACAAGCTGACCTTCCAAATTAAGCCAGACGGCGGCGCTTGGGAAGACTTTGCCGAAGAAACACTTAGCCTGCCACAACAGGTTTACGTAGGTCTTGCTGTCACATCCCACGACGTGAACCGTGAAGTTACCGCAACATTCACAAACTTTCACATCAATGATGCTGCCGTGACCACGGCAAAAGGGCAGTCTTTTGATACAGCGTCGGATGCAACCTTCTACCCCGTGCCTACCAATAACTCTGGGAAGTTGACCATTAACCCTGCTGTCGCACCAGTGGGCATTACTCACCTCTCACGCTTTGAATACCTCAATCAATTACATGACTTTTTCCCTGAGAAGGCATTTGAGCTCACACTGCCAACAGGCGATACAAAATCAGGTTATGAAGTTGGCATAGACACCTCAACACTGGGTGTTGAGCGTTACTATGATGCAGCACAAACCGTGGGTATCGCAGTGGCGGCATCAGATCTTGATACGCTTGATTGCGATACCGACGCAAATGCTACTTGCCTAGCGACTTATATCAATGAGATCACAGAGAAATTCTTCAGGCGCCCCGCACCAGATCAATTAAAAGCAGCTTTAACCGATTTGTATAAAAAAGTATCTGACGACTCAGGCAAAGAAAAAGCCATACAAGCCATTAACGAAGTACTCGCCCAATCACCTAGCTTTATTTATAAATTCGAAGCAAATAACTATGAAGCCGGTGCGAATATTGTCGTACCTGTTACAGGTTATGAAATGGCTACACGCTTAGCCTCAGCACTTTGGGCTGGCGCACCCGATGCAGAATTACTCGAAAAAGCAAAATTTGGCATGCTATCTACACCGGCACAAATAAAAGAACAAGCGACAAGAATGGTAAAAGATCCTAAAGCACGGCGCGGCTTTCGAAACTTTTACCACCAGTGGCTTAACATAGAAAAATTATTAAAAGCCGATCGCCAAATAGAAGGCGTTACATTTGATAAAAACGTTGCTCAAGAGATGATTAAAGGCTTGGATGCTTACGTTGAAGAGATTGTTTTCTCTGATGACGATGGGACACTCGATGCGCTATTGACCTCTCCGATGGTAGGTAACAACAGTACCCTTGCTACCTTCACGGGAATTCAATCCGACTCAGATGACATCACAGTCGAATCAACACAAGGCTCTGCCGGCGGTTTACGAACAGGCCTTTTAGGCCAGCCAGCTATTTTAGCCAAACTGGCCCATGCTAAAACCACATCAATCGTCGAGCGAGGCGTTTATATTAACGAAACCTTTTTCTGCGCAGGTTTCCAACCACCACCAGATGATGCACCCGAGCTCAGCTCAATCGACCCCACCAATAAGCGTGCTCGCGAAATTCTTAATGAGCTCACAGCTGACCCCAAACAGTGTGCGTTCTGCCATGAACTGATTAATGATGTGGGTTCAACACTTGAGAATTTCGATGCAGTCGGTCGCTACAGAACGCAAGACTTAGGTTTGTCGATCGATGCTCTAGGCACAGTATTCGCGCGTGATGCAGACAACAATTCTGCAGAAATAAACGGGCTATCGGAACTCAACACTTATCTCGCATCGCTCGACAATGTCAAAGCCTGTTTTGCCAGCGAGTTCCTGACTTATGCCACACAGCATATTCCGAGCGTTGAAGAGCGTTCATCTGTGAATTGGCTAGTCGAGACACTTTCAGAAAAAGATTGGAATATTCAGGAACTGTTGATTGAAGCAACGCAGACACCTGTCTTTCTATACAAAAAATTACCCTAAAGCGGCGAGGTTAAATAATATGAATACTACCAACACAAATAGACGCCGCCTTTTAAGCAAGCTTGTCACAACCGGTGCGAGCCTGCCTTTCCTCAGTTATATGCCAAGCCTTGGCGCACAAGAAAGCCCTCAAAAGCGCTTTATTATGATGTTCTCGCCCAACGGGACTATACCTGACGAGCACTTCCCAAGCGGCAGCGGAAGTAACTTCCAATTTAAGCGCATTTTGCAACCTCTATCTGATTTTAAAAACGATCTACTGATTTTTAAAGGTCTCAGAAACCCCATTGGTCAACCAGGTGACGGACATCAGCGCGGTATGGGCGGCCTTTGGACAGCAAGTAAATTGACTGAGGGCAGTACAACTGGTGGAGATAGCAGTGCAAGAGGTGTTGATTGGGCAAGTAATGTTTCAGTAGACCAAGCTGTCGCGCAACATATTAGTGAAGGTTTACGCTTTCGCTCACTAGAATATGGCGTTGTCACCAAAAGGCATGATGTATGGGGCAGGATGATCTACGCAGGACGCAACCGCCCTATTGAGCCAGAAGAAGATCCATATCGTGCATTCGATAGATTGTATGACGGCTTTACGCCAGGTGATGCAGGTGCACTAGAACAAGCAAAAGAAATTAACCGATTAAAAAGTGTATTGGATGTCGTAACACAAGATTTTTCTCGTGTTCGACCTTATTTATCGGCAGAAGATAAAGTCAAACTAGAGCGCCATGCAGACTCCGTAAGAGACATAGAAACGGCGCTGCAAGTACCCGATGTTGATGCTGTTTGTGAAACGCCTAATATGGGTGATCGTATCAACCTTAATAGAGACGCTAATATTCCAGCCCTAGGTAGGCTGTTTATGGATCTTATGGTTTCGGCCTTTGCCTGTAACCAAACGGCAGTGGCTTCACTACAATATTCTCACGCATTTGGTAGCCCACGCTATCCGCATTTGAATATTAATGATGGGCATCACCCAATGTCTCACAAAGCCGACTCTGATACCGAGACACGTGACAAGCTCATTCGCATCAATGAATGGTATGCAGGTGAACTGGCTTATTTAGCGCAGAAACTCAAAGACACACCTGATCCTTCTGGTGGCGGCAACTTACTCGACAATACGTTTGTCATCTGGGGCAATGAACTCGGCAAAGGGAATACGCACACCCGTAATGATTTACCCTTTGTATCTGTTGGTAGCTGTCAGGGGCATTTTCGAACTGGTCGCTACATCACTCAAAGCCGACAGGTGAACCATTCAAGACTGATGGTTTCCATCCTCAACGCATTTGGTGTACAAGCTAACGGGTTTGGTGATTATGATGAAGGAGCCTTAGCCGATCTCACTTAGGTCGGTCATATTTAGCGCTGATTTGACGACCCTAAAAGCTTCTTCGTTAATATTCGTTATTAAGGCAACTGAGCATTAATACAACTCAATTTTAAGACGAATGAAGACGAATGAAGACGAGTATAAGTTGATACGATGCATATCAGTACATTGGCAGAATAAAAACAAAAAAACCCGCATAGAGCGGGTTTTTTTGTTGCCTCTATAAAAGCAGGCGAGATATGGTGCCCAAGGCCGGACTTGAACCGGCACGGCCGAAGCCACTACCCCCTCAAGATAGCGTGTCTACCAATTCCACCACTTGGGCGAGGGACGCGCATCTTACTGGCTTTGCGCTTCGGTTTCCAGTTTTTTCACTGCATTTTCTAAAGTTTTTTCAGCATGCGTTGCCGCATCGGTCATATTATCCGCGGCACCTTCTAAAGCTGCACCGGCATCATCAAGAATCAGCTCTGCATCATCTAAGGCATCCGTAATATCGCCTTGTACGGCATCACTTGCTTCGTCTAAGGCCGCATCAAAGTCTGCTGTATCGACCTCATCAGAAATCATAGATTCAGCTGCAGGCTCATCATTTAAGTAATTACCCACATCAATAACAGAGGTCTTTTTGGCAACAATAGCCAAAGCAAGACTCGTCACAAAAAAGACAGCAACTAAAATGCCCGTCATACGCGAGAATAGGTTACCTGTACCAACCGCACCAAATACTGTCTGAGAAGAGCCTGAGCCGAATGATGCGCCCATTTCAGCTCCTTTGCCTTGCTGAAGCATGATAAGCCCAACAATACCCACGGCTAGCAGAACGTGTACGATGAGAATGAAGTTTTCCATATTTTTGTGCCTTTTATCGTTTTCCCAATATTGGGATTAAGGCGGCTATTCAGCCGCTCTACAAATCTGAATAAAACTATCTGCATCAAGGGCTGCTTTGCCCACTAATGCGCCATCTATATCTGGCATCGCGAAAAGCGTTTGTGCGCTATCTGGCTTAACGCTTCCCCCGTATACAATCCTCACACACTGCCCAATATCACCCAGCAATGTACGTATGAACTCATGCACTTCTTGTGCTTGCTCTGGTGTGGCTGTGATGCCTGTACCTACGGCCCAAAGTGGCTCATAAGCCACGATGCAGCGCGCCATTTTTTCAATGCCGCAGCCTTCAATTGCCGCAGTCACTTGTCGCTTAATCACCGCAAGTGTTTTGCCCGCTTGACGCTGCTCTGGCGATTCGCCAACACACAATATAGGCGTCATAACAGCTTGATGAACTAAATCAAACTTACGTGCAATTTGTGCATCACTTTCGTGATGAAAGCGTCGTCTTTCTGAATGCCCTACTATGACATACTGACAGCCCAAATCGTGTAACATTTCAGCTGACACATCGCCGGTATAAGCGCCCTCTTCAAATTGGCTGCAATCTTGAGCACCGACAGCAACGTTCGAATAGGCCAAGGCTTCATTCGCCGCTTGCGCAAGGTGAACATGCGCTGGGCAAACGACAACTTCCGCTTTATGTACCCCACCCCACTGTTGATGAATACCGGTCAATAGGTCACTTACAAAAGCTTGTGTACCATTGAGTTTCCAGTTTGCAATGATAATGGGGCGTCTATGTTTGCTATCTGCCACGCGAGAACAGTACTCTTTGTCTAAATGATTGTAACCGCTAGTACCTCACGGAGTGTTAAATACTCTCGATTAACCTAGTACAACATAAGGCTTTTCACTACCTCATTCGACTTTTTCTTTGCACTCGCTTTTATCGCGCGGCTTATAAAACAAAGATCAATCCAAGATACAGAAAGCGCTCGACAATCCGTTTTTAAGTGTCTTCTAGGAGCAGGCCTTACTGCACCGAGATCAAGCGGCTGGCAATCTTAGCGAAAGTCATGCAACAACTCAATATAAACGACTATTTACGTGCAATTCAGTACACAGTTTTGCAATGAAAGCGGCTATAAGTTGGCTGCTTCAACTTCTGCAGCAAGCTCCTCGGCGACTTGCTTGACTTGATTATGGTCTTTCCCTTCAACCATCACACGCACAACAGGCTCAGTACCCGATGGGCGCAGCAAAATTCGGCCCGCATCCGCTAAGGTTGCTTCAGCTTCTTGGACTGCCGCTTTGACACCTTCATGCGTATTTAATGCAGCCTTATCTACACAAGGGACATTGATCATGACTTGCGGCATTTTTTGCATACCCTGCTTAAGCTCAGCAAGCGGTTTATTCGCATGCTTCATGGCTTGCAGTACTTGCAGAGCCGAGATAATGCCATCGCCGGTTGTAGTTGCACAGCGGCAAACAATATGGCCAGAGGATTCACCCCCTAAGGTCCAATTATGCTTGTTCATCTCTTCGATAACATAGCGGTCACCTACTTTTGCACGCACAAAAGGGATATCGAGCCGCTTGAGCGCCAACTCAAAGCCGAAGTTGCTCATTTGTGTTCCCACAACGCCTTTAAAATCATCGTTATGCACACTTTTGTAGGTCGCGATGAGATAGAGCAGTTGGTCGCCGTCGAGCACCTCGCCACCATCGTCAACAAACATAACGCGGTCGCCATCACCATCAAATGCGATACCAAAATCAGCACCCGTTTCGAGCACATGCTTTTGCAGCGCCTTCATTTTGGTTGCACCACAATCTAAATTGATATTGAGACCGTCAGGTGAAATACCAATTGGCGAAACCGTTGCGCCCAGCTCACGGAAGACTCGCGGCGCCACTTTATAGGTCGCACCATTAGCGCAATCAAGTGCGATGGTTAAGCCCTCTAAATTAAAACCCCAAGGCACGCTCCCTTTACAGAATTCAATATAACGACCTTCAATATCTTGCAGGCGGCGCGCTTTGCCTAAGTGCTCCGCTGTCGTCATGGGCTTATCGAGCTCCGCCTCAATCGCTAGCTCCAACTCATCACCCAATTTGGTTCCTTCTGGGCTAAAAAGTTTGATGCCATTATCGGTATAGGGGTTGTGCGATGCACTGATAACAATCCCAGCGGCGGCCTGAAACGTTCTTGTCAGGTAAGCAATACCTGGCGTTGGCATTGGGCCAATCAAACCCACATCAACACCAGCTGCTATCAACCCAGCCTCCAGTGCAGATTCAAACATATAGCCCGATATACGCGTATCCTTACCAATAATCACCATTGGATTACTGTCACCGGTCTTGTTTTTAGCCAAGACACGGCCAACCGCCCACCCTAACTTGAGAAAAAACTCGGGCGTAATGGGCATTTGACCAACAGGGCCTCGGATTCCGTCGGTACCAAAATATTTTTGCATAATAATATCTCTTCAGGCGTTAGCGCTCTTCACGCTCTTAATTAGCCTAATCGTAAAACGTTTTGACTGAACACAATATGATGCAACACAACATACTAGTGGCTAGAGCCGGTTAATGCTGTGATGATTACTGTTCAGCTTCATTAATACGTGTTAATTCGTAGACTTTGACTATATCGGCGGTGGCCGCCACATCATGAACGCGTAATATATTTGCGCCTCGCTGTAAGGCGATCAACGCAAAACCTAAGCTACCCGGTAGGCGCTCTGATAGCTCACGCTCTAAAAGGCGGCCAATCATAGACTTTCGCGACACACCAAACAACAACCCGGCACCAATTGAGTCAAATTTCTCAAGTGAATTAATTAATTCGAGGTTGTGTTCATCACGCTTTCCAAACCCTATTCCCGGATCAACAATGATTTGATCAGCCGGTATGCCCGCATCCACACAGGCTTGAACCCTTTCAGCAAGGAAGTCTTGCACCTGCGCAATACAATCATCATATTTGGGGTTGTGCTGCATAGTTTGAGGATCACCTTGCATATGCATTAAGCTCACCGGCAATCGCGCCTTTGCCGCGGCACTCAATGCCCCCTCAATACGCAATGCCCTCACATCATTAATTAGGCCAGCGCCTACCGCCGCAGTTTCTGCTATGACCTGCGGCTGACTGGTATCAACAGAAATCACAACGTCTAATTCTTCAGCAATAGCACGCACGGCAGGAACAACCCTATCCAGTTCTTTTTCAATAGAAACCGGCTCAGCACCTGGGCGAGTCGACTCACC
>CALIUX010000117.1 GCA_938048505.1 uncultured Pseudomonadales bacterium | reverse complement strand
AGAGGCGTTGAACTAGTCCCCATAGAAGATATTTTTTGTTTTATGGCGGATCAAAAGTACGTGACGATTATGCACGCGGGGGGCGATACCTTAATTGATGACACCCTCAAAGAATTAGAAGACGAATTCTCAGGGACGTTTGTGCGTGTACACCGTAATGCGCTGGTTTCGATTAAAAATATCGAGAAACTTGAGCGATTATCATCAGGTCAGTATGAGCTAAAACTAAAAGGCTCAGATTTTAGGCCAGTTGTGAGCCGGCGGCATGTCTCGTCTGTACGGGAGTTATTGAGTTCGCTCTAGCTAGGCTTTTTGATTACTCTTTACGTTGCACATAAAAAAACCGAGTTTTAAACTCGGTTTTTTTATGTCTGGTTAAACTTAATGGTGTGATTACGCTCACAATATATGTTGATGATCACTCAAAGATAGGCAGTGCCCAGTTTTTATGTGGGCCGCTGAGTTATCACCATAGCAAACATAATAAGACAATATGATATAAGGCGTGATACACGAAAAGTGATATGCAGAAATTATTAAAGGCAGTTTTCTATACGGTTTTTGCATTGCAGAGGTCAACAACGGCAATACTTACAGAGCGATTTACAGTGCTGTTGAGGAGCTGTACAAAAAGCCCTATCACGCGATTCATTTCCTTTCTGTGCATCGTAGTATTGTTACCATCGTGCAAAATACCTAACAAAATTAGCGAACATCAAGAGTTTGTTCAAAAAACAGTCTATGGGAGTCCATCAGTAGAGTCGCATTATTTGGCGTTCGATGATTTAAGACTTCATTACTTGCAGGCGGGTCATGCCAAAGATGGAATTGTTGTATGGATACATGGTACACCGGGAAGTGCAGGCGATTTAGGGGCGTTATTTCTTGATGAAGCGTTTACATCCAATATTCTTTTGGTTGCGCCTGATCGTCCGGGTTGGAAAGCCTCACAGCCGCTGCCAGAATCGCAACCTGTCACAGGTAGTCATCGCTCAAAGCATTCGACTCTCTTTCCGGATTTTTCGGATCAAGAGCGCTATTTAGGCGGATTGATTCGGAAACTTCGCACGCAACACCCCGATGTGCCCATTATCCTTGCTGGCCATAGCTGGGGCGCATCGGTTTCACTCTATATTGCTTTAAAAAATCAGCAGACTATTGATGGTTTGATGTTGTTGGCGGGTGGGCTTGACCCAAAGCTAACCAAGCCTCGCTGGTATAATAAAGCGGCTAGCACCTTGGTTGTCAAAGCGGCTTTGCCTCAGATGCTGCGTGATGCCAATGTCGAAGTCTATGCTTTGCACGATCAATTAAAGGCATTGGAGCCTCGATGGAGTGAGTTGGACATACCTGTTATGGTGCTTCAGGGTGATAAAGATAGGCTGGTTAATCCTAAAAATGCCATTTTTGCCGCCAGCCAGTTAAAAAAAGCTGAGCGATCTCAATACAAGGTGCTCATGCTCAAAGCACAGGGGCACCTATTACAGATGGAGCGCCTTGGCTTAATTGCTAAATGTGCAAAAGCTATGGTGGCCAACCAACTTGAGCAATGCAAAGAGTAGAGTGCGTGAACCGCTCTTTGCACGGCTTAAATTGATTGTTAAGTTGATTATTAGCTGAATTGTGAAGCATGCAAGGATGCGTAATGACCACCTTGAGCGAGCAATGTGTGGTGATTGCCTTGCTCTACAATCTCACCATCTTGCATCACAACAATCACATCGGCACTTTCGATGGTTGATAGCCGGTGCGCAATCACAATAGTTGTGCGGTCTTTCTGCAACTCTTCTAGTGCACCTTGAATCAGCTTTTCTGATTCATTATCCAGTGCTGAAGTGGCTTCATCTAAGACTAAAATGGGTGCATCTTTGTAGATTGCTCGGGCAATGGCTAAGCGCTGCCGCTGGCCGCCAGACAGCCTGTCGCCTGCTTCTCCAATGGATGTCTCAAAGCGATTTTCTTGTGCGTTAATAAAATCTAAAGCGTTGGCGCTTTGTGCTGCTGATCGTAATTTAATCTGATCTGAGTTGCCTTCATCTGCCTCACTTGCTGCATCTTCTCCGTACATAATGTTGGCAGCGATCGAGTCATTAAATAGCGTCGTTTGCTGATTCACAAAAGCGATATGCGACCTAAGGCTGTTCAGTTGTGCGTCTTCAATGGCTTGATCATCAATTGTGATTGCGCCTGAGGTGGGCGTATAAAACCGTAAAAGCAAATTGACCAGTGTTGTTTTGCCACTCCCAGATTGACCCACTAACGCAACCGTTTGGCCCGGCTCAATGGAGAGATTGATCCCTTTTAATGCCGGCTTATCAGCATAGCTGAAATGCACGTTTTCAAAAGCAATACGTCCAGCGTGTACTTGCAGGGGTGGCTTCTGGTTTTGGTTGTGGCTTTCGGGTTGAAGATCTAAAACTTCAAAAATGGATTCGCTGGCGGCAAGCCCTTTCTGAATGATTTCATTGACTGAGCTGAGCTGGCGAATGGGTTTGGCGATCATTCCCGCTGCGGTTAAATAAGCGATGGCCGCGCCAGGTGAGTCTTGCCAGAACATCAAAATCAAAAACAAAATGAAGGCTAAATTAATTGCGATTACTGTGTGATAGACCGGCCCCTG
>CALIUX010000116.1 GCA_938048505.1 uncultured Pseudomonadales bacterium | reverse complement strand
ATCTACAACTGTTTTAAGCCAATCGACCTTATTGGAATCAGTTTTATTGGTGTAGCCTCGAGAGTGAGCTGCATTCAAACGCCCCATACTCAGGCCTTTGCGCTTTTTAGTGGCGTTGTTATAACCAGCAAACAGAGGCTGTTTGCTGAACGCGCTGCCACTGCGTTCAGCGCTTTGGGCCAACTTATCGGCAAGGGTATTAACAATGGTGCCAACTTCTGAAGTATTCATTGATGACAATGCTTGTGACGAAGGCGGCATGGCACCCCAATCGCCTTGCGTCGAATCGCTTTTGTCCTGATTGCCACCACTCAAAGGTTGGCGACTATTATCTGGGCGAGAAAAGCCAGAGGAAGACGGGCCTAGAGGAGGCTTATTAGGCGAGTTCGGAGGCGGCGATGGCTCATCAGGGGAAGCATTCCTACGGTGAGATAAGACAAACTCTTCCACCGCTAAAACATCTTCCTTGGTTACGTACTGTCTTTTTTCCAGTGCAGCCGATGCTTTAGCGGCTTGAATCCAAACAATGTCAGCCCGCAACCCATCAACTTGTGCTTGTTGGCAACGCTCAGCAATCAGCAAGCGAATAGCATGAGAGCATGTTACAGAAGGTAAAACGCTTCTTGCATCGCCTATTTGTTGGCGTAATGCACTTTGTGCTTGTTCGTATTGCTCACAAAAAGCACGGGGGTTGGCATCATAGAGTTCACGCTGAGCAACAATATGTGTGCGCTCTTCGAGACTATAAGTGTTATTGAGCATGACGCACAAACCAAATCGATCAAGTAACTGGGGCCTTAAGTCACCCTCTTCTGGGTTCATCGTCCCCAGTAAAATGAATCGAGCATCATGTTGATGGCTTACGCCATCACGCTCAACGGTATTTACACCGCTAGCACAAACATCCAGCAATTGGTCAACAAGATTATCGGGCAATAAGTTGACCTCATCTACATACAAAATGCCTTCATGCGCCTTAGCCAGCAGCCCAGGCTGAAAGGCAACGGTTTGCTCATTGAGCACTTGCTGAAGATTGAGTGTACCCACTAGCGCGTCTTCTGAGGCACCTAATGGCAACGCAACAAACGGTGGGGGTGATTGTGATGGTTGTGCCGGCAAGATATCGACCAAGCCTTTAGCCAAAGTCGACTTTGCTACCCCACGCGGCCCCTGAATTAGAACGCCGCCGACCAATGGGTTCACTGCGGCAAGTAAAAGACCGCGTTTAAACGTCGATTGACCAGCGACCGCAGCAAAGGGGTAAACACTCGAAAATGCGCTAGACCCATGGTGAGGGGCAATCATTAGTACACTTCCAGCGGTGGCTGCAAAAGTGTTTCATTTTGCTTGGAGCGCAAATGCTGAAAATAAGCACCAGACAGCAAACCAATAACCAACCAGAATACAATATTGCCTAGACCACTCATAACGATGAATTGTTGATGCAGCTCTGTCAGCGCAGCAACGGCATCTGGGTCCGGGTGAGCAAATGCGGGGCCGCTAGCATGCGGAATATAAATACTATAAGGCAATGCCAACAATACGAGGCCAATAGGCTTCATAGGCCAATTCGCAAAAGCCACCACAAGCAATCCAAGGCCAACCAATAGAACCGTGGCTGCCCACCAAAGCTGTCGGTGCTCAATGGGTGCTGCTTCAATACCTGGTATTTCAGGAGGTACGCCAATCGCCGGGGCAATAAAAAATACACTAAAGCCCCCCATCCCCCACAATAAACCTTTTACGGCCGTAAGCTGGGTTGAATGCAACGCTTGGCACTGCGATATGACCGCCAGCAACACTGCAGTAAATCCAATGCCTGCAAATATATTTGCTACTGCGGTATAACCCGAGCGCTCAATACCATCAGCGGGCGCCCAGGCTTCTGCACTGTGATCATGGCTGCCATGATCATGACCTGCCACTTCAAAGCTTTCTGCTTGAAAAATAATTGGGTTAATCAGAAAAAACTGCGCAAGACTTAAAACCAAACCGGCAAGTGTACCGATCACAAGCGATGCAATGAATGTGCTTCGAAGAGGCATAAAATATTCCGTAAAGTCTGCTTTATACAAACACAGGTTATCAAACACGATGTATAAAAATAGCGTTTATTCAGAGCCTAAAAAGGGCTTAAGTCACTCACTATATTTAGCAACTCACATAACTCACTAACACCATCACACCACTAGTATCAGCAGAATATACGTTCAGCAGCACAAAAGGCTGAATTGAAAACAATCCAGCTTAATACTGAGTGTAGCGATGTGAGGCTTAAATTGGAGCTGGGCGTTATAACACGCTAGTGGCAGGGAAAAGCCAATGCATGGCGCGTATCATGTGCCGCATTATGCGCCGCTTCCGTTGGAATAAACCCTACTGCAAAAATAATAGCAAGCCCAAAGCCTAGTAGCAGCGCATTTTTAAAAAGCACACTACTAAGAAGTGGTGATGCAGCGGATGAAGGCTGATTGGCAATTTGAGAAAAAACTGAAGTATTCATAAAGTTCCTGTGCACCCACCGTGCAAGCTTGACTGAAAGTATCGATTTAGGCCGGTATTCGGGCTCGAAGAGTGGCTAACAAAGCCTCTATTTGCGCCTTCCCAGAAAATCCAGTGGCATTGCAAACATCTCTATGACCGATGCGGGGGCAGCGATGGCGTTGACCATACTTCCCGATTATCTTTTGCTAACCCCTTTGCTAAACCCAAGAGGCAGACAAAAGCACCTAAATCTCGATTTAGATTAATTTTATCAGTAAACCGCATAAATAGATATGAAAGCCAAGACAGGCTGACGCAAAAAACATTTTCAAAAAATATTTTATTGTTATTGGCTCAAGCACTGCCTTACTCAAAGGCTGTTTACTCAAAGGCTGTGCTATTCAAAAACGGCATCACTCAAATAGAGCATCATGCATCCACCACCTTAAGACAATAGACATTACGCGAGATTTTGCCATGATTTTCTACAATCACTACAGAATAGCCTTTGGCCTGTAAAGTATGATGCAATGACCCAGAATAAAGCTGCTTTTGAAATGCGGGGTACGTGCAAGCTTTATTGATTTGCACTGCATTTATTTGAACTGCACGAAAAACCGAAAAAAGCGCTTTGAGCGTAAACCGAACACCTTCTCGTGTCATATGAATATCTGGGGTAATCGAAACGTGCTGATTGATACCCCCAAAAACATCAGTAGATTGATGCGCAAGGGCCAATGCATCGAAGAAGCAAACTAAATCGTCTTGACTGACAGCCATTAATCACAAACCACTAATCAAAAGCTACTAATCAAGAGCTACTCATCAAAAGCTTACGCAGGAAGTGGTTGTTGATAGACTTCACGTACGTGCTGAGGGCTTGAAATGGCCATGCCTTCGCTTTGCACTTCAGAGATGTGATCTGCCGGCAAACTGGCAATATCAACCAACACTGAGCGCAAAAACTTAGGGCTGCTAAAAGCCAGCTTCTTCAGTTTATTGAGGGGCAAAGGGACGGATTTAACGGCACGACTGGCGCCATCAAGGAGTTGCTTGCTACCCATATTAAAAGGCATGACTTCATTGCTGTGCGCAACATGGTTCAGTGCCAACACACTTTTGTAACCGGGCAAATCAATATTTCCCCAATGGTATAGGGGCGTATGAACAGGCAAAGATTGTACGATTTTTTGATAGTGCGCCAACATCACAGCCGTTGGAAAGTCACCCACATAGATCACCAGCCCTTCGTCACGCACGGCGGCAATGTAACGCTGATACAAGGTCAAATTTTCTATGGTCAACACATAGCTGGGCACCGCATTACGCTCAAAACCTCTGACGAATTCGGAGCAAAGTGCCACACCAGACCAACCACTAATATCCAGCAATGTTTCATCATCACAAATCGCATCAAAAGGGCCACGCATATGTAATAAGGGAGAGTGATTCACCAACCCTAAACTGGCCATTTGATCCATATGACCTAAATCACGTGCAAAGCGATTAATTTGCGATTCGCAAAAAAGCGCAATGATATGCCGGTGATCTTCAATGATATGAGATGCACCAAACCAGTCTAAGCTGAGGGCCTTCATACTCCTACCGCATAACGGCTC
>CALIUX010000115.1 GCA_938048505.1 uncultured Pseudomonadales bacterium | reverse complement strand
GTATCGTGGTTGTATTACTCTGATCGGCTCACTGAATTACCGCTAGGGGTATTTGGGGTGGGTATTGCAACGGTGATTTTGCCAACTTTATCGCGCCAATTTACAGCGGGTTCTAATGCGTATTCGGCTACACTCAACTGGGCATTACGCTGCGTGTTGGTTATTGCATTACCCGCGACAGTTGCCTTGGTTGTACTGGCAAAGCCGATACTCTTTAGCTTGTTCCAGTATGGCGAAACGACTGAGCGAGCCATGAATATGGCGAGTATTAGTTTAATTGCCTATTCGCTTGGGTTGAGCGCCTTTATGCTTATTAAAGTGCTAGCCAGTGGCTATTTTTCACGGCAAGACATGAAGACGCCCGTACGTATTGGCATTATTGCAATGATTGCCAATATGGGGCTCAATGTCTTGTTTGTAGTGCCCTTGCATTTTATCTGGCAAATCGGCCATGCAGGCCTAGCACTCGCTACGGGTGTGTCGGCTGCATTGAATGCAGCGTTGTTATTCAAAGGGCTGTACCAGCAGCGTGTATTGCACCTAGAAAAAGGATGGTTGCGCTTTTGCGGGGCTTTGTTGTTGGCAAGCTTAGTGATGGGTGCCTTACTCAAAATAGCGCTGACGCAATATATGATATGGGCTCAAGTTAATAGCTTTGCCCAATTAGTGTGGACACAACGATTATCGTCAACATTGGTATTATGTTTAGGCGGTTTTCTGGTGTATATCGCCATGTTGTATCTGCTGGGCGTTCGCCCATCTCAATTTAAGCCTTCTAATTAAAGTGCTGTAAAGCATAATGGCTAAAAACTCATACTTTACCTACTCCTTTAACAGGTGATCTTACTGTTTTTATTGCTTTTGACGGCTCTTTTTTAGCATCAACATATTTTTGACGCTCACTATTGGCCAGCTTTCAGCAATAAAAACTGTCGAAATAGCTTACATCTTCGCCAAAATGTGCCTTATTCAGCCACTCTGTATATCTTTAACATTATTTAATAGTAAAGTGTGATGCAGTTTTGACTTTGGCTAAGCTTAAAGTCCATTGGCGATTAAGCCATGACCGCCTATCTGTGCTCCAGATGACATTATTTTGGCAGGTGTTACATTTCAATAACAGCCCGTCAAATTGTTATTGTCTATCAAATGGTACTGATTGAGTGATTGCATTAAATACATCAAAACAGTCTGCAGGTTTCTCTTTGATTGAGTTGCTGATTACCGTCGCCTTGATTGCTTTTTTAGTCTTGGCAGCATTGCCGCTAACTGGCGCATGGGTTGATGGTCAGGAGCGCGCGAGGGCTAAGGGTGAATTGATAGAAGCTGTTGCTAAAGCTAAAGCAATGGCAATGCGTAACCCTGAAGGCATTTATGGCAGCAATGGTCTTGTTCCTGTTGCGGCACTGTGTTTTACCAATAACGTTTTGAGCTTTTACTTACGCCAAGACAAAAATCTTGTTTTTTCACCTTGCACGGGTTTATTAGCCAATGCAAAGAAAGTTTGGGCAACGACTATGAACAGTAAAATGAGTATTTTGGACGATGACTCAAACAACCCTTTTCAAGGTGCCTGTTTTGATAGTCGTGGCAACTTATTGCGCTCATCACCTTTTGATCCAGGGTCGTGCGATAACACTTTATACAGTAAAACTTTATCGGGCATTCAGCTAAAAAGCCAACAAGGAGAAGCAGACAATGTTAACGTCTTCTAAGTGCAAGATTATGCGTTCTAAACTCAATACCCCCAAAGCTATTAAGGCTCGATCTATGCCTACTGGTATGGCTCACCAAAAGGGAGACTTTTTGATTGAGGCTCTTATCGGTGTGTTATTGATGGGTATTGTGGGCATGGGTGTATCGTTTATGTCGTCCCGTGTGGCCGTTGAGCAACAAACACTCGCTACGCAGCAAATCATTTCTAATCAGTTGCGCAATGTGGTTGAAAAGGGTGATTTTGCAGCACTGTGCGATGCATCTATTGATCACAAAGTTAGCTCACCAGAAGGGGCTAAAGCCATTGAGGTCATTAAGGGCTGTGCAAGTGCGCTTCCGACCAAGGTAGACGCTACCATACAGTTTGCTTCAGGTGCTTCTGCAACAGTCAGCGGCACACCTGTTCCAATGCGCTTGCGTGTGAATTTGGGTTCCAGTGCTCTCCCTGAAAACTTTGAAGTGGGCATTGCTCCATGAGTCATTGCGCTGCTGTTAGTAGGCACTCTTCCTGTAAAGGGATATCGCGCAACAGACAGCTTGGCGTCAGCTTGATCACATTGATGATCGGCTTACTCGTTTCGCTGATTGGTGTTTTGGGCTCCATGGCGCTATACCGCAATTTAATTGATACATCCGTCAAGGCGAGTGTTGATGCGAGCAGTGATGGCCAGATTTCTACTCTTTTATTGCGTGCTCAGTTAGAAGTATCAGATGCCGGATTTGGGTACGAGGATCCTATTGCAGCAGGTGATTTACCGCACGTTGTGTCTGATGCAACAGGTGATGCGATTTATTGGCGTTACAAATCGCCAAGTATCGGCATCACAACCTGTAAAGCCATTATTCAAACGCCTTTAGCTCCCGCTAATGAGAGGCCCTTGCTTGAAATTAAATTGCTGAATCAAGATGTGAACTGCACGGATACCGTTAATTTAACGTCATTGAATTGGGCTGATGCAGCAGCAGATGCTAACAAAAGCGAAATCTTGGCAAGGCTGATTGATATTGATACCGATGTGGGAGGTGCTGTGGTTTCTCGGCTCGCCTTTAATCTTGTGATTGAAGAGTGCATGCCCTTTGGTTTAGGTACTGCTCAACGCAGAGCTAATTTAACTATTGCGGCGACATCAAGCGCTAAATTACTTCAGGATAAAAGCGGAGTAGCCGGAGCGCTGTCAGACATTACACAATCGAGCTGTTTGCCAAATGCGCACTATGCCGCGGCTACTTTGCCAACGGTTGCCCCTTAGCTGTTACGTTGGGAGATTTGCACCATGAACTATGAGCCCACCTCTATGATTAAATATCTGAACAAACCCGCTCAGCAACAAGGCATCGCAACGATTTTAATTATCTTGTTGGTGGGTGTAGCCATGACGGTTACCTCTTTGGGCGTTGTGTACTCGGTGAAAAGTACACAGCAAAAACATGTTGCATCGCAGGCGGCAACGCAAACACAAGCTGCAGCATGGGCGGGCGCTGAGGTAATGCGTTTGTACCTTGAGCAGCTAGGCAGCGCACAAGCAGTGAGCAATGCGCTCGTCACAACTAATGATATGGTTATTACCATTCCCAATAGCGGAGTCGGGAGTGGGGTGGATGTTGTTGCTAACGCAACCAGTGCGCCTGTTGCACCTGGTGATACCTTAATCCCTATAACCATTACGGCAAAAGATCCTCAAGCTCAGGCGAGCGCCATTCTTGAGGTGACTTATAAAATGCCCACCTCATCCGCTGGCAATACACCCAGCACACCCTCTTGTAATGCGCCTCTTGTTTTTAATGACAATACGATTTTTGAGAATGGTCAGCAGTCAGTTGCTGATGGTGCTAAGCCTTTAAGTATTTCTGTTAAGGGTGATTTAACCATCCCTTCTGGTGCAACGATTCAAACGGGCTTTGATGAGATTCGTGTCACGGGTAATGTCACCGTGGGAGCACATATTAATATTGAAAGCATTCAAACCAATGGTGATATTAATTTGTCGGGCGAGGCAGTTGTTAATTTTGCTCGTGCTATGGGTGATATCAATATTGGGCATGCTAATGGCCCGGCGAATGTGTTTGATGGCATTGCTAATGGTGATGTTGTACTCGACGGCGGTAATACTGATCGAATGTTTGCTTTAGGGGTTTCTGCGCCAGGTAATATCTTGGTGAATAGCGCTAATGCTGCCACGGTGAATCAAAATGATCAGGTTTCCGCGACGGATACAGCTGGGCGTGGCGCACTGATGGCGCCTGATAATGTGCATGACCGATTGTATGCAAAAGGCGATGTGACTATTACTGGTGGTCGTGTTGATTTGGTGCAGGCAGAAGGTTCTGTTTCGGGTATTGATAATAACGTGAATACGGTTATTACTGCATCCGACCTGACTTGCCCTGGCGGTTGGCTGGGTACGGTAGGTATCTTTACCGGCGCAACAGGAAGTGCTCCAAGCTTTACAGACTGTAAACTCCTGAAAACCAATATTGCACAAGCTCTACCCGCACCGGTTACTGAGGTGGATATTCCTATCCCGCAATTTGATGCCTATTCATCTGAAGTGATGAATGATATGAACTATTTGTTCCGATACGATCCGTCTTCTGCTCGAATAGAGGTGACTGTTCAGAATGTTAACCAACTGGCAGAAGATGGCTCGCCTGAAACATATTTCTTGGCGTCATTTAGTGAAGCAGATATGCCAGCGGCTCTGACAGTATCAAACGGCATAAAGCGAATGGGCTTTCATGATTATCTTTGCCAAGAAGCCTCTGGCGCAGGTGGCAGTTGTACTTGTACTCGTACGCAGGGTAATAGTTGTATCACGCCTCCTGCGACAATTTGCTGGCAGGGCGTGACATTTGGTGGTGACAGCGCATGTGTGACATATGACTTGGCTTCATCAACTTGGAATTTAAAGGGTTGGAGTTTACTGCCTGGCCACTACTGGTTTGAAGGTGATGTGAATATAGCACTGCAACACAGTTACTCCACTATTGTTGCAACCGGTAATATTGTATCGGGCCGAGGTGAATATGGTGATGTGAATGCCGCGATCGAGGCAGTGAATTACGCTGGCCCAGGCCCTGTTTGTTCAGCACAGCTGAATAACCCTGAAACAGCAAATGTCACTAATTATGCGGGTGATACTATTTTTCAGCGCGTATTTGATGTGTTAAGAGATAAGAGTGATTTGCTAACAGCCTTGGGATATGTTGATGCAACGCCCAACAACCCCGCTGATGATAATGATTATATTCACAATGATTTTGTTGGCTTTTATCCTACTAAAACATGCGACGCAACCTTTACGCCCAGCTCAATCGGTAATAATGCCCTTGCTGCAGGTGGGATCAAAAACGGTACATTTAGTGGCGGTGATATCGATCTTAAGGTGAATAACAATATTTACGGATCTGTATTAGCTGGGAATACTATTTCAGGCGGGCAAGATACTAAAGTATTTGGCTACGTTTCAGCTTATGGCCTTAATGATAGTGGACGCCAAGAAAACTCCTTTACGAATAGCTTGCAGCTCTTTTCACCACCAGACGGCCAAGCGCCATATTTTGGCGATGATTCATGTTCAGGCACTCCAACCACCACAACACCAACAGGTACTACACCCGCTGCAGGTGGCGCAGGTTCAGCATTTACTGTGCGAATGCTTTGGTCTCGTTATTTGTAAGGTTTGATTTTGTACTATAAAATTGAGCTGTTCCATAACTGGAAATGTGATTTTATTCAAATGACATCTCTCTTCTGAAGATGTTATGGAGAGTTTATCTGGCTGTGTTTAGCTGGTATCTCCACGGTGTGTACGAATCAATTCATCCCTCATCAATGTTTGATGGTCAAATTTTAAATATCGCAGGTATAAGTTTTTATGCTCAATTATTCTCATGGTAGAGTTTTATGGATAACTCTTTTTCTTCTTTTTCCTTCTCATGCAATTGCTGAGTCTTGGTATGGCGGCGCTTCTATAAATTCTGGTGCCTATAAGGAAGATTTTAATGTCGACACAGCTAGACCTAACTTTATGGTTTTTAGAGCTGGTTATGGATTCAATGAGTATATGTCGGGTGAGGCTCGTTTAGGCTTTGGTTTGAGTGAAGGCGAATTTACGGATCGGTCGGGTAGAGATGGTAATGTAAAAATATCGAATTTAGGCGGCTTCTATCTTCGTGCCTCACTTGCTTCTGAACAAGTGTTTTCACCATACGTATTGGTAGGGTTTTCTGGTTATAGATTGTATTTTTCGAGTAATGATTTCAGGAATGAGTCGGCTTCAGGTAATAGCATTTCTTATGGCTTAGGCGCGAACATTCAGGTTAATAGCAAGCAGACATTTAATATTGAATATGCGTCGTATATTAGAGAGGAAGGCGTTGAGTTGAATAGCTTTTCCATAGGCTTTGTGTCAGGTTTTAATATTTAAACCTTGCGGCGTAGGCTGCGCATCTGAAACTATCGAGTAGAGTGTAGTTGTAAAATTTACCTCCAAAAGAATCTAGCTGATTAATGAATTTGGCTTGAACTCTTGTAGAGGTAACTTTGTGGTATGCTGCGAAAAAAGCTTTTGTAAATTTTAAAGAAAGAAATCTTGGGGGCTTGCCCTCGAGTCAAACTATCGTTATCAAAAATACTCTAAATATAGAGTATTTTTAACTGTCAAAATTTCAATTGTCTTTTCCAAAGGTTGCAATAATCTAAAGCTTAACCAGTACTTTTCCGCGATTTTTTTCACTGTTCACAAAAAGGCTTTGGTAAGCATCTGGAATGCTATCAAACCCTTCGTGAATATCTTGGTGATAGGTTATTTTACCGCTTTTGATATGACTGCCCATGTCTTTAATTAGAGCGCTCCAGTTTTCTGGCGTAAACCACTCTAATGCATAAATACCTCTAATTGTTGCGCGGGGGAACATAATGTAGGGCAAGATCCTTGGCCCGCCATACTCTTGATTCACTTGTGTCGCCCACTGCCAGCAAATGGCGACTTTGCTATGAAGAGCAAGCTGTGCAAATACGGCATCGGTAAAATCACCACCAATGTTGTCAAAATATTTATCAATCCCATTAGGCGCTGCTTCTTTTAATGCAGCTTGTATTTTTTCGGGTTCATTGACCTCTTTATAGTTAATGACA
>CALIUX010000114.1 GCA_938048505.1 uncultured Pseudomonadales bacterium | reverse complement strand
AAAAATACGAATCACCTGAACAAGATCTGGAGTTTCCCATGCTCGCTGCATATAAGCTTCAGCCGAACCAACAGTACCATTCAATGCCACTTGCCGATAAGCGCTAATATGTTTGACCGATATATGCGCAATCACTTCCGCCGAAGCAAGAGGCTCACCAAAAGACAAAACAGTTCCTTCATCCTCTACACTGAGGTGGCCATGTTTAATCTGGCTAAGCATTTTCAATACGGTATTTTTGAAAACACCATCTAATGATCGGGTACGCAAAGACGAATCAAATTTATCGCTTGTTGCGGCTATCGACTTCATAGGAAGACTCCATTATTTATTATCTTGCAGACGCTATTCGGCAATTGGATGCGAAAAAAAAGGGACTTTTTTAAACCACAATTTAAGCGCTTGCCAATAAATGAGACTAATCACTTTTACGGTCATAAAGGGGTATTGGATGAGCGCCAATGCTAAACGCTTAGAACTGATAGGTTCTGCACTAAGACTGAGCGTAGCATCCATAATTTTTTTCTGTTCACACCAGTTTTCTAAATGAACAAACAGCTTACTGGATGGGTTATGGCTCACCCAACGATATTGCATAGCGATTGGGTTAAAGGGCGATACATGGAAATTTTTCTCGAACTCACACTCATACTTCCCTTTTGGAAGGCTGGCTTTACCCTCTACCCGCAGAACATAAGCATGGCTTTCACCCCAAGGTGTATTATTCACATTGGCTACTATCGCTTTCAATGTTTCATCAGCATCATAGCAATAATACGTAGTGAGAGGATTTGTAATGTAACCAAAATAACGTAAATTAGTTAACATTCTTACTGAGCCTGTTGGGCGGCAACCAATCTGAGAGACAACTTCATCCAATATGGCATCTTTAAGCGATACGGAGTCATCACCCCAAAAGTCACTGCGTTTATAGCGAGCCAATGAATACCATTTATTGCCCCAAAGCAAGGAGCGAGACAGCAAGTCTGGCAGCTCATCCAAATCTATATACATCATAAAAACACGATAACGGAACGCATTTTCTTTAGGTGTATGGCGGCGATGTCGAACCCACCCTTTAGCAATACGGCTATGCAAAAGCGGTTTCACTAAAGCACCTCTCCGCCTAGATGCTCTGAAACGCGCAATGCGCTTTTTACACCATCTTCATGAAATCCATTAAACCAATAAGCGCCACAAAACCACGTATTATTAACGCCATTAATATCCGCCCATTGCTCTTGCGCATTAATGGCATCAGCTGTAAAAACAGGATGTGAATATTGATACTGACCTAAAATCAAATCTTCTTGGATAGAGGCATTATCATTTAATGTCACGCAAAACTGCACTGGCGCTTCAACACCTTGCAAAATATTCATATTGTAAGTAAGAATTGGCAACCCATTACGATCATGGCCTAAAAGGTAATTCCAACTACTCCACGCTCTTTTACGCTTGGGCAACATTTTTTGATCAACATGTAAAACAACATTGTTTTCACGATAGTCAATTGCCCCCAAACAAGCAGCTTCTTCTTGAGAAGGGTCTTTTAAAAGGCTAAGCGCTTGATCAGAATGACAAGCAAAAATCACCTGATCGAATAACTCAATCTCACCATTGCGTACAATTTCTACACCTTGCTCTGTCCTTCGCACCGAATCAATGTTTGCACTGGTAACAATTGAGTCAGAAAAGCCTTGGGTCAGCGGCTCAATATAAGATCGCGAACCGCCTTTTATAACGCGCCAAGTCGGCCGATTTGTCACACTAAGGAGGCCATGATTGGAAAAAAACCTTACAAAGAACAACACAGGGAAGTCGAGCATACCCACAAGAGAAGAAGACCAGATTGCTGCGCCCATTGGCAGTAGATAATTTTCTTTAAATGATTCGCTATAGCGATTGCGCTCTAAATAGCTCCCTAGCGATTCACTAGCCCCTAATTTGCCATTTTTGAAATCGGCTAAACTTTCTTTATTAAAGCGAACAATATCTAAAAGCATCTTCCAATGCTTAGGATTAAATACGTTTGTACGCTGAGCAAACAGTGTATTGAAGTTTTCACCCGCATACTCGTAATCGCTTAGCCTATTGGTAACGCTAAACCCCATTTTAGTTGGCTGGCTAGCGACATTAAGCCTCTCAAGAAGCTTAATGAAGTGTGGATATGTCCAATCATTAAATACAATAAAGCCGGTATCTATCGCGTAAGTTTGCGCATCCCACACCACATCTTTGGTTGCAGTGTGGCCACCAATAGTGGCTTCTTTTTCATATACCGTCACTTCATGCTTCTTATGCAAGAGGTAGCCTGCCGTCAGGCCCGATATACCCGCACCTACAATCGCTATCTTCACCTAAACTCCTATCTTTCCTATTTAATTTTGCGGATCTGCTTTTTAAATCATCACATCAAAATTATGTGGGCAAGGCTGCAAACCACCCTTAATGCCCATCAAAAATTAAGATTCACTCAGAAAAACCAATCAAGCAACATCTAAAGGTGACGATTACTCAGTGTATTATGATGTTGAGCTCTCGACATCTTAGGTGTTATCCAACGTAACCACACGCCTTCGACTGCACTAAAAAAGCGCAACATCAAACTAAAACGACGCGGAAAATCAACGATCAGACGGCCACTTGCAATGCCGTTAATGATGGCTTGGGCGCCCTGCTCTGGCGTTTGCAAAAAAGGCATCTCAAAATCATTTTGAGATGTCATGGGCGTTTTAACAAAGCCCGGCCGCACAAGGCATACTCGCCAAGAGGCATCATGCAAGTCAGTATGCAACGACTTGATCCAATATTCGAGCGCTGCTTTTGATGCCCCATACGCCTCCGCACGAGGAAAAGGCAATTGACTCACCAAGCTACCCACTGCAACAAAAACTGCCTTGCGCTCAGATTGAATGAGTAAGGGTTTAGCGATATTCAATGTGCTTACCGCGCCCAGAAAATTCACTTCCATAGCTGCGCGATACATATCAATATTGAGCGAGACATTATCTTCGTATTCACAAAGACCCGCACATGCAATAACACAATCGAGATAATCTGTAATCTCGAAAATCTCTTTTTGCGCTTGAGATAAAGAAAAGGAGTCTGAAACATCGCAAGGTACTACCTTCACTTGATTACCATAATCAAAAGAAAGTTGTGTTAACAGCTCTCGCCTACGGCCACTCACAATCACAAAATTGCCCTGCTCTACAAGCCGTTGCACGATGGCACGCCCTAATCCTGAGCCGGCGCCTGTCACCCAAACCGTAGCGCCAGAAAGTAGTGCTTCTTCATTGGCCTGCTTCATAAGTTTGCCTCATGCTTAAGCTCTAATCGCTCTTTGAGGCGTTTCACACACCACCCCATCACTGGAATATGCTCATATATCATTGCCCCTAAATCATAATAATCTTGCTGATGCTGCACTCGCTCATCGTAACGAAGAACGCTACTCCCTATCAGTTGTAGCGGCCGGTTACTCGATAGCTTCGGATGACTGTAATGCATAACCCACTGCAAGAATGCTTGTGTATTACAGCTCGACACCACCACATTATCGATATCAAAACGGTATTCAACTTCATCTGAACAGATAGAACTGAAATATTGCTTGAGTTGGCTCAAGCCATTAACGGAGTGGACTGGGTCAGTAAAGGTCACATCCTCATGATAAATTTCACCTAAATGAGATACATCCTCTACTCTAAGCGACTGATAGAAATTGCAAAGCTTTTCTACTGCTTGGGGATACATATATAAGCCTATCTCGTATAAATCTGTTAAAAACTTAGCGATTGACTAACAGGAGCTGCCTTAGCGCATCTCAATTAGCACACTTTAAAGATTGCGCAGAAAAGACCGCATGGAAAAATAAAGCACTCACCCTCGTCAATTATTAAACAATTACGTCATTTTCAGTAAGTTACGCTGAATGGCGCATCGTGGATGAGTTAAAATACTGCCA
>CALIUX010000113.1 GCA_938048505.1 uncultured Pseudomonadales bacterium | reverse complement strand
CCTTACGCCAAATGTGAGCGGATTTGTTAGCAACCTTTTGCAACATCATATTATCTGTTTAGTGTGTAGTTAATGCTGATGACCACCCAGACCGTGAGCGTGGCCATGAGAAATTTCTTCAGGGGTCGCCTCGCGCACATCGCGAATCACCACCACAAACGTTAAAGTTTTACCCGCAAAAGGGTGGTTAGTATCAATATCAACCATGAAGCGGCCAGCTTTGATGACTTTGGCATCGCGCATGCCACGCTCTGTATTCACTCTTACCAGCATGCCAGGCAAAAGGCGCTTATATTTACCGGCTAGATGCTTGATGGGGACTTTTTGTTGAGCGCCTTCGTGCACAGGGCCATATGCTTGTTCGGGCGTAAGTGTTACTGATATCTCATCACCGGCTACGTGCCCTTTTAGAGCCGCTTCCAGCCCTTCAAGGATATTACTATGGCCATGTAGATACGCCATGGGAATACCCTCTTCGCTCTTTTCAAGCAATTCGCCTTGCTCTTCGCTTAAGTGGTAGTTAATCGAAACGACTCGATTTTGTTCAACCTTCATTAAAGACCTCAAAATATAACAACTAGCATGCTCACTCGAATACAGATACTCAAAGTACATGTACCGTACAACAGCCACCCACGCTAAATAACACTAAAAACCTTTTATTTTAACAAATAATATTGCTGTAAGTAGGTCTATACTTTGCAATTATTTTCAATGAATTATTATTTAGGGCGGTTAGCCTCTAGTAATTGCCCCATTTCGCAATACCATTTACCTCCTAGACGCGACAGCGGCTGCACCGCTTGCGGGTTAATTTGCAAGCGCCCGGTATCATGAGGCGTTACGCAGGTATCATTGACATACAACGCATGAATCAGGCCATACACTATTGACTGCGGCTCATTGCCAATCGTGTCTAAACGATAAAGTGTGCAATGCATAGCAATGGGCGCTTGCTCAAACCTTGGGAGCGGGCAGTCATCGAATGGTACTAGCGGCAATTGCAGTTTTTCAATCTCAGATTCACCATGATCAAGCGTCGCGGCTGATTGATTAACCGCATCAAGTGAATCAGTATTCGCAATATGCACCACAAAATGCTTTCGCTCTCGAATATTGACGCAAGTATCTTTTTGCAGGCCAGATTCTGCTCCCTTTGCTTTTTTCCCCACAGATAACATCAATAAAGGTGGGTCACTACAGATACCGGTAAAAAAGGAAAAGGGCGCTAAGTTATAACGTGATGGGTTGAGTATGCTGCCCGTGGAAGCGTTCGGTTCGCTTGTACTCACACTACCGCTCGCGGCCCCATTATCAGTTAAAACCCAAGCTATAGGCCGCGGAACAATGCTTTGCACCATTGCAAAATACCGTTCAGAGGCCGTGATATTATCAAAGTCAATAATCATTAAGTCACTCTCAATATAGGCGCATAAAATACATCACTCCCATGACAGACAGGAATAATAAAAACATGTTCAATAAAGGGCGACGCAGTATAGTCTTGTTAGGAGACGAAAAGGGGAAACATTAGCCAAATGCCATCACATCGGCAATGTTACGTGTCTTAAGTAAACACATCATTAAACGATCTAAACCTAAGGCAATGCCAGCACATTCAGGTAGACCATGCTCCATGGCTGCCAAAAAATGGGGGTCCATTACCATAGCCGGTAAATGTTGCTGAATCCGTGCCTGATTATCTTGTTCAAAGCGGTCGCGCTGCACTGCTGCATCGGTTAATTCCCAATAGCCATTCGCCAACTCAAGGCCTTGCCAATACCACTCAAACCGTCGTGCGACCGGCTCACCTAGGTCATTTGATCGTACGCGCGCCAGGGCGCACTGGCATGACGGAAAATCATAAACCAGTGTTGGAGCTTGCAGTTGTGGCTCTATATGACGACTAAAAATGATATCTAGCCATGTGCTACGTGGGGTATTTGGCCAATCAATACCAAAGTGGCTCTCACAGTAATGCGCTAATTCATGTGTTTCAGCAATATGAGGGTTAAGGCCTGTATGTAAAAGAAATAAGTCGCGATAGCTAACCTGCTCAAACGCTTCATCAATACCGATACTCGAAGCTAAGCCTATAACATCCTGCATAAGCTGCCGATCATCAATACCAGTACGGTACCACTCCAACATAGAAAATTCTGGGCGATGACGCTGTCCTTTTTCATCCGCTCGAAAGGCTTTTACAATGGTATAAATAGAGCTGCTACCTGCCGCCAATAAACGCTTCATGTAGTACTCCGGGGACGTTTGCAAATATTGCACCTGCCCCATCACTGAAACACTTAGTGCAGACAAGTACACATCCGTCACCGAATGCTCAGCCAAAACGGGCACATCAACTTCTAAAACGTGGTGATCAAAAAAATATTGCCGAATTTTACGCAAGACATCAGCACGCAAGCGTAGCGCAGAAAAGTCGGCAGTCGGGCCAAATTGATTCATAGATTATGCACTAGATTGCATACTCTACATGAGTAGAGCAGAAGAACGAGACTTGAGCTTAATGTGGGTAAGCCAGTGAATAACTGACCACCCACTATAACTATAAAAAAAGCGGCCAGCGTTATTTAGTCGAGGCACGACCAAGGTATTCACCCGTGCGCGTATCCACTTTAATGATTTCACCTGTCGAGAGGAACAGGGGCACTTTTACCATTGCACCGGTAGCTAACGTAGCAGGCTTAGTGCCACCTTGCGCGGTATCCCCTTTCAAACCCGGATCGGTTTCTGTAATTTCTAACTCAATATGGTTCGGCGCAGCAACAGCAAGTGGCGCACCATTAAAAAGCGTGACCACATAGGTTTCTTGCTCTTTCAACCATTTAGAGGTCTCACCAACGGCTGTGGCATCAGCCTGAACCTGCTCAAAGGTTTGCGGCTCCATAAAGTGGTAGAATTCACCATCGTTATAGAGATATTCCATATCTGTTTCCATAACGTCTGCACCTTCGAGCTTTTCGCCCGACTTAAACGTGCGCTCCCAAACTCGACCCGTCTTTAAGTTACGCAGTTTGACACGGTTAAACGCTTGCCCTTTACCAGGCTTAACATACTCGTTTTCAACCACCGAGCAGGGGTCGCCATCGAGCATGACTTTAAGACCACCGCGAAATTCATTGGTAGAATAATCCGCCATTACAGTTCCTCATTAGGATTCATAAAACACAAAGCCGCGTATGATACCTCGAACACTCCACTCCTCGTCTACCCTCAGCTGGCAAGAAGAGCTAAAAAAACTGATCACCTGCCCAAAAACTCTTTATGAAGCACTCGATTTGGCACCTGATTCATTGCCCAAAGCGTGGCAGGCGCATGAGCGTTTTCGTGTACGCGTCACACCGTCTTACCTAAAACGTATTAGACCCAATACACCTAATGACCCGCTGTTACAGCAAATACTGCCCTCACCTCATGAATTAACAGAACACGTAGAGTTTGTCAGCGATCCATTAGCCGAAAGTTTACATAACCCGGTTAAAGGGCTCATCCATAAATATCAAGGCAGAGTGCTATTTATTACGGCAGGGCAATGTGCGATCAATTGCCGGTACTGTTTTAGGCGTGAGTTTGATTATTCAGCCAACAGCCCAAATCGTGCCGAATGGTCTCAAGCATTAGCCTATATTCAAGCTGATTCGAGTATTAAGGAAGTGATACTCAGTGGCGGTGATCCACTCACTCTTAGCGACAATCAGCTTCAATGGTTAATTCAGAAAATCGCCGATATTCCACATATCACACGTCTACGCTTGCACACCCGAATCCCCATTGTTTTACCCTCTCGCATTACCCCTGAGCTCGTTAATCTCCTCACAAGCTCACACCTCAAGTGCATAGTCGTTATGCATAGCAATCATGCACAAGAGTTAGACAACCTGACACACTGCGCTTTTGACATGCTGAAACAGCAAGGTATCACGCTACTTAACCAAGCGGTTTTACTCGCTGGCATTAATGATTCAGAAAGTGCTTTAGTTGACCTGAGTGAAAAACTCTTTAACCAAGGTGTATTGCCTTACTACTTGCATGTAATGGACAAAGTAAGGGGCACAAAGCATTTTGATTTACCTGAATCCCAAGCAGTCGCTTTGCACAAGGGGATTCAAGCACAGCTACCGGGTTTTCTTGTACCTAAACTTGTCAGAGAAATTCCCGGACAACCTTACAAAACCCCACTTTTTTAAAGATATATTGGCGCCAGCGCATTATTTACTTTAATGTATGGCGCGAAGGAAAAACCATATTTAAGCAAAGTAAGTTATAATCTCAAAGACTATAACCAACAATGGTAAAGTGCTAAGTCATCATGGCGATAAACCATTACACCAAAGCAAATTGCATCAAGTAAGAACAAGGCTGGCTATAACAACTTTTTATTCATACTCTTTTTTATTCAAAGTAATCTACCCTATTGAATAAAAAGCCAGAAGACTGAGTGATGTTACTCATGTATAGACTACTATTAAGCCAATATTAAACGAATTATTGCAAAGTAAGGCTCAAATTGAATGAGTGAACCGGCTACGATTACCGCCATTTTGGATCGACTATCCTTACCTGAACAAGACATCGAGCGGCTAACATTTTGCAGTGTGAATAAAGCTGCAAAAGTTGAAGAGTGGGCAAAAACCCTCAAAAATATGCAAGCAGCGCAAACCTGCGCACAGCTTTATCAAGCGATACCACAAATTAATCGCGTGCATATTAACGATAATGAGCGCAAAGCGATGCTGGATGTTGTTTTCCCCATCGCTTATCGCTGTACTCAGACATTGAGTCGATCTTACCTCAACCAGCCCATAAACTTATCGGATGAAGCTAAAAAGGTCGTATTAGTCAGCCAAAGTATATTAAACGCGTTGGTAACAGGCTATTTGATTTGTTTAAAAAGTTACTGCCAAGATAAAAAACGCAAAGCAAGCCAAGAGGCGGCAAGCGCTTTATTTAACAGTTTTCAATGCTTAGCTGTTATGCAATTGCGTAATCATCAACTCTACAGCCAAACGTCAAAAGTCATTTGGCGGCAAGCCAATAGTCTTATCGCTATTGCAAAATACCTTGATGTCAACAAAACTCTGGTTAAATCCACGTTAAGCGATGTTGCATCGGGCAGTGCAGAGCATGGTTTTTTACGCATTATTGCCTTCAATTGCGCCAAGACCAATCAAATGACGCAAGTCGATATCGGTCATATATTCCAAGCAATTGAATCATGGGTTAGAGCGATGCAGTTTTCAGAAGAGCCTTCTACCTTTTGGGTTGATATCGACAGCGACATACCACCAAGCTTTACAAAGAAATATAGTCCGCCTGATACCACGTCCATTATGCACATTGATTTTTCTTCTCTGACTCAACAACTGCAACAAGCGCAGGATGTCACACAAGATATTATTACGTCAGGGTATGAAGTGACGATTCCAACCGAAATCAACACCTCAATATTGACTCATTTAGAACAATCTTGGAGTACACACCCAGAGCGCACCAGTGAACGTAAATCAAAGCATAATATGGCCGATCTCATCATCGGCTTTCAACAATGCCACACCAAGCTCAGTGGATGCGATGATTTTGGTGATTTTTTAGGCGCACAAAGTAGCCGTAAAAGTGATGATGCCCTGCCGGATCTAGGCAGCTTAATGGGTAATTTTTTTTCTGAAGAAGAAAAAGATACAGTAGAACTCCGGTCTATTTCCCCTTTGCGAGTAAAAACCCTCAATGCTAGCCAAGAAGGCTATTGCTTTGAATGGGAGGAGGCCTATGAGATCAGGATCGATGCAGGTGATGTTTTACTGATGCGTGAACAAGCTAAGCGTCAGTGGGCTTTGGGTGTTATTCGCTGGGTGAGAAAGAAAAAAAATCATGCCGTCATTGGTGTCGAAACACTGAGTACAAGACCCAAAGCCATTGCAGCAGCCAGCCACTACAAAGATGGTACTGGTTACTCTGACTTTATGCGTGCGTTTATTATTAGTCACACTCATGGGCATCAGCATTTTAACAATCAAAGTAATGAATCGTTAGTAACGCCTAATTTGATTTTTAAAGAAAAAGCTAGAATCAAACTGCGTAATAAGAATCAGAGTGAAACAATAAAAGCCACTTTGGGTATATGCACACTCACAACAGGGAAAGTAAAGTGCTTTGACCTTAAAAAACAGGTCGAGCCCGACGCGCAATCACAAATCAACCAACAGTTATAGTCATATGCGATATAAAAGCTCGCATTGACTTGCGAGCCGAACCAGCACCTAATATACCTTTAATTTTCTCATTGTTAGCGGGCTGAAGGGGACAATTCATGCGTTCATCTACTTGCGAAATGACAGGACAACAATACAATAATGCGATATGGAACACCATTGTGATCAGTGGCCGTTTAGATTGACGAGCAACACAGCAAAGTAAGCTGCTAAACTAATGTAGTAGGATCTAGCTTATCACTTGTCAAAAAATAACTGGCCATAATTTGAGCGTAAAAGCTCAAAGACACATAACTATGCTTAATTTCACTCAGCGAAAAACAATTAAAAGCAGTATTCAATGAACGCCAATAATAGTCACATTCGATTACTAACTCTCAACGACAAAAAAGATGAAGCAAGCCGCCTTACCAGCATGCTGGTTAACGCGGGTAAAAGCTTGGACGCTCAGCATGTAGAAAGCGAGCAGGCACTCGTCAAAGTATTGCAAGAACATAATTGGGATTTAATGATTGGTCACACGGGTACGAGCAATCTTCCTATTGATACTGCGCTTAAACACATCAGGCAGCTTAATAAAGATGTCCCGGTCATTTTGCTCACCGATAAAGCCGGCAGCCAGCCAATTGTGGAGGGGCTCAAGCGTGGTGTAGCAGATGTGTTAGTTGTCGATGAAGATCAGCATTTATTACAAGCCATTAATCGTGAACTCAATAATCGCGAATACCGAAGTCAAAGCCGTTATGCACAGCGCAAGCTCAAAGAGATAGAGCGCCGCAATCAACAGTTGCTCGACAGTTCAAAAGATGCCATCGCTTTTGTCGAAGACGGTATGTTTTTGTACGTTAATGAAAGTTTTGCCGAAATGCTGGGTTATGAAAGTAAAGATGACCTTGAATGCATGCCTATGATGGATGTGATTGATCCTAGCGATCAATCTATGTTGCGCGATTATTTAAAAGACATCACCCAAAAAGGCAATGTTTTAGATACACAAGTTATCGCCTTTAAAGTATTGGATGCACAAAACCACAGCAAAGCAATCAACGTTGACATCAGTTTAACAAACTATGATGAAGAAACTTGTATTCAGCTGCTTGTACCCGGTGTAGGCATCAGCCAAGCAGTACAAGCCGCTTCGCAAGGGGCAGAAACAACGGCCCCAGAAAGTACATCGCCCATCGTACAAACGACTAGCAGTCACTTGCTAAACCATGATCAATTTATCGAAAAACTGCATAAAGCATTAGATGTTGCAATCGATAACGAGAGTACTGGATCCGTAATGTATGTCAGCGTTGATGACCTTGCAGAAAAAGTCATCAGCCGCCTAGGGCTGATAGCTGTTGAGCGTACGTTAAAACACATTGGTAATCACCTTAAAACGCTTATCCCGCAAGGTGCGGTATTATGCCAATTCGGTAGCCATGGCTTTTTAGTCTTAACCGCAGACATGTCAGCAACCGACGCTCTGCCAACAGCAGAAGCACTCTGCGCACACCTGCGTGATTACTATATTGATATTGATGGCTCAAGCTTACAGTTCAAATATTATGTCGGTATTGGTTTATTCAGTGAAACGACCACTTCACCGGATAAACCCATCGAACATGCGATGCAAGCCAATCAATTAGCTTTAAGTAGCGAAGATAAGCTAGCTGTATTATTCGAGCCGCAGCAAGATGAAAACGACGCACCTGAGCGTAGTGATAAAGATATGGCACGCCTTATCCAAAAATCACTGGATAATGGCCGATTCAAATTGCTCTTCCAGCCCATATTAAGCTTAAAAGGTGCGCCGGATGAGCACTATGAAGTCTTTGTTCGCATGCTTGATTCCAAGGGCAAAGAAATTGCTCCGTTAGCATTTTTAGACATCTCAGACGATATGGGTTTAACGGCAAAAATAGATCGCTGGGTCATTATCGAATCACTCAAAAAGCTTACCAAGCATCGCGCAGCAAACCCCAATACGCGCCTGATTATTAACTTAAGCATCCCATCGCTCAAAGATCCTTCTCTGACAGACTGGCTCACTCTCGCTTTTAAGGCGGCTAAATTACCTACCAATAGCCTCATTTTTCAAATAAATGAAGAGCATGTAAACAACCATATTAACCAAGCAAAAACACTGGCAGTCAAATTAGCGGGTATTGGCGCAGTGGTCAGTATTAGTCGATTTGGATGCGTTGATAACCCTCTTAATGCATTGCAGCATGTTCCAGCATCTTATATTAAGCTGGACGGGCAATATACTAAGCAATTACAAGACCCAGAAGCCGACCCAGAAGTACTCGACAAACTATTAACCGAGCTACATACCATCGAAAAAATCACCATTATCCCAATGGTAGAAAATGCCGGCGCACTAGCTAAGCTTTGGCAATCTGGCGTGCATTATATTCAAGGCTATTACCTTCAAGCGCCCAGTGAAAATATGGACTACGAGTTTGAGGGTCAGTAATCTCAACGGAAAAGCGTGTTACTGAACCCAGTGGCACGCTTCAATGTTCAAGCCCACATTTTCACATGCTAAAGCTCATATACTAAAGCTAATATGCTAAAGCTTCGGATATACCAAAGTTTCAAATGTAGATATTTGCTTGAACTTATAGATTCTAGCTTTAAGCACTCATTTTAGAGTTGGCTGTAGATGCCAAGTGGAACCTACAGCTTAACCCAACTTAGAAGGACGCTTGAGTACTAAGGTTTGGGAAACCGGTTAAGTGTATTGATTAACGTCTGATGCGCTGTATCCCCTCCAGCGTAGAGCGCGTCTTCTGATAATCTGGCTACCTGCTCGCACATCGGTTTAACCGTTGGATGGCCCTTGCCTAACCTTCGGCTGAATACTGCTAAAGATTCATCGGGCTCACGAGCATACCCTAAGCGCTCGCAAACACGATCAAAACGCTTAATGGCTTTTTGCAGTGCTGTCGGACGTTGATACTGCGGACGAATGACAAACAACATATAAGCGGCAAAGAGTAAACCTACTCCGCCCATAAAGGCCAGCCCTACCCGCCAAGGGTCCGTACCGCCTAAAAGCTTTTTGAATAGTGCCTCTTGCTGTGTATCGTTGTAAGCCAGAACCCAACGATTCCAGGCATAACCCGCCGCATCAAAGCGCTGACGAATATTCACCAGCCACTGCGGCGCACGACTTAAACCGCCCGCTACGCGCTCACGCTCATTACTGGGCAAGGCCTGCGAAAGCCCCTGTTCGATACGCTCAGGTGCAACGGCAGCCGTAGGGTCTACTCTTACCCACCCCCTCTTTTCAAACCATACCTCAGACCACGCGTGGGCATCGGATTGAGCAATGCGCCAATAATCTTCCAAGGTATTATAAGTGCCGCCGTGATATCCCACGACCACACGTGCGGGTACATTTGCTGCACGCATTAAAAACGTAAAACTGCTGGCAAAATGCTCACAAAATCCGCGCTGAGTATCAAATAAAAACGCATCAACCGAGTGATCACCTAATACCGGCGGCTCTAACGTGTAATAAAACGACTGACGATATAAAGACAGCGCCGTATCCACTTTCTGCTGGGTACTCAGCCCCTCCAACACCCAACGACCCGCTAGCCGAACGGCCTCAGGATTTGAACGCTCAGGTATCGCAGTCAGGCGCTGGCGGGCTTTAGAGGGTAAAGGCTTCCAAGGGTAGTCGGCCGCTTGCACAGAGACTGCAGAGTATTGCATGCGGGTTGAAACAGGCTGATCCGCCACAATAAGGCCGGCACCCGTAATTTTGGCTCGCGGTTTAACGGCTTTAACATCGATCGGAGCCGATAAGGAAAATAACCAACGATACTGATGCGGCTCAAGCATAATATCGTACTGTGAAAGGCTATCTTTCGGAAGTGAAGTCGCCGGCACCTTGTGTGCTGGCTGTCGGTCCCAGCGCTGATCTAAATGCCAAGTACGGCCATCAAAATAATCTAGCGCCAATCCTCGCCAATAAAAATTAACCGGGGCGGGAGGCGTGCTATCTGTGAACGTCACGCGAAATGCGGTTCCTTCCGATTGCACCAAGCGGCCCAAGTCACCAGGAGACAAGGTTTCACTAAAACCCGTTGAGCCCACTGTTTGCGGAAGTGGCACTTGCCATAAAGGCCCAAGCCTTGGCATAACAACAAACAGAATCACCATTAGGGGCATCGCATGCATAATCAACGTTGCACCAGATAGAAGTTTTGATCGGGTAGTCAATGAACGCGTCGCATAAATCGTATGCCATGCAACAATCAGCGTCACACATGAAAAAATCGCATAGAGCGCAACTAAAGCGGTTTGAGCAAACAAAAATTGAGTGGCCACGGCAATAAAACCAATGAATAACATCAGCAAGCCATCTTTACGTGTATGCAACTCTAAGACCTTGAGCATAAATGCACACACCAAGAAGCCAATCATCGACTCCATCCCCACATGGCCATTGTAAGAAACAACCAACCCCGCAACACACGCAACGCCTAGCCCTCCTTTAACAATACCACTAGGGTAAGCTTGGCGCCCTAAGAAGATGCGCCATCGCCAAAATGTCACGCCCGCCCACACTAGCCACAACCAAATAGGCAGTCGCAAAAGCAACGGAAGAATGACTACGGCTTGCGCCACAAGTAGCCAAGTAAGGTTTTCATGGCGAATCACTTTTTGTTTTTGAAACGCTTCTATCGCAGCATCCATAAGTGTCTACTGGTTAACCTTATTAGCAGAGGTGTTATAACGAGCCAAAGCCGATAAAATCGTGAGTAAATGCCCCTCGCCCGTTTCAGGGGCCAATTCGACCCCAGGCATACGTAGCCCATATGGCACGCCTGCTTGATCAAATTGCAAAGCCCAATAACACAAAATACAAAGGCGCTCTTCGAGGGGGTGCGGCAAAAAATGCTGCCATTCCAACCACTTCTCGCTATGTTCAGAGCGAGCATATTCTTTTGTATACAAACCTTGGCCTCGGGCAAAATGCTTCCACGCAATATGCTTTATGGCATCACCTGCGCGATATGGTTTCAAACCGGCAAAATCATCACCCCCCGCCACTTGTGTGCCGTTTTCGCCCTCATCTTCACCTATAGCAGAAGGAGGCATGGGGGCTTCGAGTGGGCGCGGGAAAACCAACACTTGCGCATCCAAGTTCAACCACGTCCAGCAACGAATAATTCCCAAAGGGAAAGTACTTTCAATAAGCAGTTTGCCAGGGTGAAAATCCCCGCGATCGGTTGTTTTTAATGAGACGGCAATATGCTTGGCTTCAGTTCCAGTAAAATCAAAACACGCATCTTGCCCACTCCACCAGCGAATAATTAAATTGTCAGCGCCTTTGGTTCGAGCGCCATCAACCTCTAACATAAAAACAGCCATATCCCCTGCAAAAACCGGCTTGGCGCCTAATGCTCGTATACGCAGCCCCACTAGATTGGCATAAGTATGTAAAATTGCCACAACAAATAAACTGACAAGCAAATAACTCAGCGCTAGGATTAAATTATTTTGATAGTTAGTACCAAGCATCCATAAAAGAATACTCAAGCCCCCAAAGGCACAGCCGATTTTTGTCGGAAAGACATATAAATTGCTGCGAGTGAGGGTGACTGATTTGGCGCGCGGAGCACGTCGATCAAGCCAAGCAAAAAAGCGCTTTTGTAAAAAAGAAGGTTGATTCTTTGAAGCACGTGAGGGTGACGGTTCCGTTATCTGCATTTTAGAGGTTGTCATATTAGCTCGTACTATTTGAATGTTTTACAACACCACTGCAACAGATTTAAGCATATGGCTAACAAGGTGATTGGATTCGCTTAGCCCTTCTGAATTGAATTGCCCCATATTAGATCCCTCCCCTCGTACACGATGTCCCACAACAGCTTGCGCAACGACTTGTATATCTTCTGGAATCACATAATCGCGCCCAGCCATTAATGCCCACGCTTTTGCCGCTTTCAGCCAAGCCAATGAACCGCGAGGCGATAGACCGTAGGTAAAAGTACTATCTGTACGCGTGAAGGCGACTAACTTTTGCAAATAGTCCAACAAAGCATCTGTTGTACGCACCGCCATCACCGCTTTTTGCAAAGCCGCTAATTGCTCTGGTGTAATAAGCGGCTGCATTTTTGCGGTACGATCACGGGGGTTCACACCCGATAACAATAAACGTTCCGCTTCGTGATTAGGATACCCCAAACTTAAACGCATCAAAAAGCGATCGAGCTGAGATTCAGGCAGCATATAAGTACCCGATTGCGAGATCGGGTTTTGCGTTGCTATCACAAAAAAAGGCGAAGGAAGCGCGCGTGTTTCGCCCTCTACCGTAACCTGCCCTTCTTCCATTGCTTCCAGCAAAGCACTTTGTGTTTTAGGCGTGGTGCGATTGATTTCATCGGCCAGCAAGACTTGCGTAAAAACAGGCCCAGGATGAAAATGAAACGCGGCCGTATTTTTATCATAAACCGACACGCCCAAAATATCGGCCGGTAATAAATCGCTGGTAAATTGCACACGCTCATAGCGCAGCCCTAGTACTTTGGCTAAACATTGCGCTAAGGTTGTTTTGCCCATACCCGGCAAATCTTCAATCAGAAGATGCCCTTGTGCGATAAGGCAAGCCACTGCCAGCTTCACAGACTGCTCTTTACCGAGTAAAACCTGCCCCACGGCAGCCACAACGTTGTTTAACACCGGCTGCATCCTAACTCCTTAATATATGAAATCGATCTGTTTAAAATATCTGATGGCAAGCTTTTGCAGGCGTTCACACACCTCATTGACTGCGCTCATTTTGAGCATAGCTAAATCTTGGATAAAAATAGCCAAGCCTTAGGTAAAAATAGCTTAAGTGCCGGATAAAAAAAGACATCAAGCTCACCATTTAGATCCTGACCACAAAAAATCACCCTATCGCCAACAAATTACCAGCCAGTATGACCGATAGTAACCTTGGTGCTTGCTTTTCAACCTGCAATCTTTATAATTTTCAGAAATTATTGAAAATTCAGAATATTAAGGTTTAATAATATGGCAAACCACCATGACGCACAGAGCTTCATCATGCATTGCGGCGAGATGGGCAGCCGCTGGGGCTTTAACCGCACAGTTGGGCAGATCTGCGCACTATTGGTCATTACACAAGACATGTTAAATGCCGACCAAATCGCCGAGGCACTCAGCATTAGCCGCGGTAATGTCAGTATGGGGTTAAAAGAATTGCAGTCTTGGCGCTTAATACAAATGCGCCACAAACCGGGAGATCGAAAAGACTATTTCACCGCCAATAGCAGCATTTGGGAGATGGCACAGACCATATTCGAAGAGCGGCGTAAACGTGAGCTTGATCCAACCCTGTCACTTTTACGCAGCCATTTGCTCGATAACCCAGAAAGCCAAAGTGATTATGGTCTGCAACGCATGCAAGAGATTCATGACTTATTAGAGCTTGTTGCAACGTGGAGTAATAGCCTCAACGGCATGAAGCCCGAAACACTCGAGTCACTCATGAAGTTGGGCTCAGGCGTCACAAAAATGCTCGACTTCAAAAAGAAACAACCACGCTAAGCCTGTTACACCATCAGAACTTGAGCGCAAAGAGGATTTAAATTTCACCCTTCGGAGGTGGCCATGCTAGATATAGTACTCTCTCTCGATACGCTGACATTGTCGCGCATTCAATTTGCCGCAAACATCAGCTTTCATATTCTGTTTCCAACCATCACCATTGCAATGTGTTGGTTCCTACTGTATTTCAAAATTCGTTATCACCTCTCTCCTCATCCCGTTTGGCAGCGCGCCTACCGCTTTTGGGTAAAAATCTTTGCATTAACGTTTGCACTCGGTGTGGTGAGCGGTATTACGATGTCGTTTCAATTTGGCACTAACTGGCCGGGTTACATGGAAACCGTCGGGAATATTGCAGGCCCACTGCTTGGCTATGAAGTCCTCACGGCCTTTTTTTTAGAAGCAACATTTTTAGGCATTATGCTATTTGGGCAACAGCGTGTTAGTCCATTGGTCCACACCCTCGCTACAGCGATGGTCGCACTGGGCACAACCCTATCAGCCTTTTGGATTTTGGCGCTCAACTCTTGGATGCAGACGCCTGCAGGTTTTGAAATGCGCGAAGGCGTTGCTTACCCCATCAGCTGGATGGCGATTATTTTCAACCCCTCCTTTCCCTATCGCATGGTACATATGTTATTGGCCTCAGGGTTAACGGCAGCGTTTTTAATCGCGGGCTTATCTGCCTATCGCTTACTGCATGGTGATACGAAAAACGCGCCGCGTATGGCCTTAAAAATAGCCATTTTAGTGGCTGCAGTTTTAGCACCCACTCAGGCTATTGTTGGAGATTTTCATGGCTTGAACACACTAGAGCATCAACCTCAGAAAATAGCCGCAATGGAAGGGGTATGGGAAACCCAAAAAGGCGCGCCGCTTTTATTATTTGCATTACCCAACGAAGCGACACGCAGTAACGAATTGGCGATTGGTATTCCCAAGTTGGCAAGCTTAATCCTGACCCATGAGTGGAATGGTGAAATTCAAGGCCTCAATGAATTTGAAGGGCTCCACCCACCGGTTGCACCTGTTTTTTGGGGTTTTAGAATCATGGTTGGAACAGGCCTTATCATGTTGTTAATCGCATGGACTGGAGCAGCGTTTATTCTGCGTAAAAAAGCCTTGCCTACTCTTATACTCAAGGTATTTGTTGTTTTGACATTTGCCGGCTGGATAGCAACATTGGCAGGCTGGTATGTGACAGAAATTGGCCGCCAGCCTTACTTAGTAACCGGCATACTTACTACCCAAGAAGCGGCTACTACAATTCCAGCCAGCCACGTTGGTTTATCACTGATCATCTATTTATCATTGTATTGTGTGCTTTTAGCAGCGTATATCCATACCCTTTTTCGTATGGCTCGAAAAGCCGTTGATAAGCCCGAGTATGAGGCATCGGAGTTACCTCATGCCTCACATCGCACAGATACTTCTAACGCATTATCGCAATTGGGAGAGGGCTAATGTCTGCTGATTTACTCGCAACAATTTTTGCCATACTGATGGGCATAGCTGTACTGGTCTACGCCATACTTGACGGATATGACCTTGGGATCGGTATCTTATTGCCGCTCGATAACGAGCCACAACGTGACCGTATGATTGCCTCGATTGGCCCCTTCTGGGATGCCAATGAAACATGGCTAGTACTCGCAGTTGGGCTGCTTCTTATCGCCTTTCCTACTGCCCATAGCCAAGTGTTTTATCATCTTTATTTACCTGCAACCTTCATGTTGGCAGGCTTGATTTTGCGTGGTGTCGCATTTGATTTCAGAGCGAAAACAAGTGTTACACAAAAACCACTATGGGATCGCGCATTCAAGGCAGGCTCATTACTCACAAGCTTCTGCCAAGGCTTTATGCTCGGTCAATATATCATGGGGTTTGAAGGGAGCTTAGTCGCTTTTGCTTTTGCCTGCTTAACCGGAGTGGGGGTAAGCGCAACGTATTGCTTAATTGGTGCAGCTTGGCTTATTTATAAATCCGAAGGCGCACTGCAAAGGCGGGCTTGGAAATGGTTATATGCCTTCACACGCATTAGCTTTGTGAGCATTGTTACCGTGAGCATAACAAATCTAATTGTTAACCCTAATGTTTTGACTCGATGGTTTGAGTTATCTTGGGCATTGGTAGCACTGGTGGTACCCACACTTTGCTTGATAGGTTTTATCGTACTCCAGACGTTTTACCACAATAGGCCCAAGCAGGATGCGGCGCCCTTGTTGGTCGTAATGGGTATTTTTATGGCAACATTCAGCGGCTTGGCTTTTAGTTTTTACCCTTACATCATCCCTAATCAGCTCACTATTTGGGATGCAGCCAGTGCGCCCGAATCATTGCAATTCATTTTGATAGGCGCACTCGTTGTTATCCCCACTATTGCACTCTATACCGCTTATTCATACTGGGTCTTCCGTGGTAAAAGCACCGCCCTTAGCTACGAATAACGATCCATAAAAAATGCGTGCTTGTATTTAGAGTGCGGCAAAACCGCGCTCTAAATCGGCAATCAGATCATCTAAATCTTCTAGGCCCACCGCAATACGAATCAAATTATCTTTAATGCCCGCTTCACGCTTTTGATCATCTGTTAAACGGCCATGCGTAGTGGTTGCAGGGTGCACAATCGTTGTTTTGGCATCGCCCAAATTAGCAGTCAAAGACATTAATTGCGTCGCATTCAAAAAGCGCCAGCAGGCCGCTTTATCACCTGAGACCTCAAAGGACAAAACCCCGCCAAAAGCAGACTGCTGTTTAGACGCTAATGCATGACCTGGGTGCTCTGGTAAACCGGCATAATGCGTCGCTTCCACTTGCGGATGCTGGTTCAAGAACTCTGCCATCCCTTGTGCATTCTCTGAGTGCGCCTTCATGCGCAATGACAGGGTTTCTAAGCCTTTGATAAATACCCAAGCATTAAACGGGCTCATTGAAGGGCCACACGTACGGATAAAGGCCAGTACTTCTTGCATATGCTCTTGTCGGCCTACAACTGCCCCTCCCAAACAACGCCCTTGACCATCTAAATATTTAGTGGCCGAATGAATCACAATATCTGCACCCAATGCGAGTGGCTTTTGCAAAGCAGGCGTACAAAAACAGTTATCAACGACAAATAAACATTCGTGCGCCTTCGACAGTTCAGATAAAGCTTTGATGTCTGCCACATGACACAAAGGATTTGAGGGTGTTTCACAAAACAAAAGCTGGGTATTGGGTTGAAGAGCCGCTTCCCATGCGGATAAATCCGTTAAGTCTACGCTTGTGACTTCGACCCCAAATTTTTGCAAATACTTACTAAAAAGCACCGTTGTTGTACCAAATACACTTTTTGAACAAACAACATGGTCACCGGATTTTAACAGTGCCATGCAGGTACTTAAAATAGCCGCCATACCTGATGCTGTCGCAACAGCTGCCTCACCACCTTCCATCGCAGCAATACGCTCTTGAAAAGTATTAACCGTTGGGGTGGTGTAGCGTGAATAGACATTACCCGGTTCATCACCCGAAAAGCGCGCAGCAGCTTCTTCCGCACTATTAAAGACATAGCTCGACGTCATGAAGAGTGGCTCAGCATGCTCGCCTTCTTGGGTACGGTGAATGCCCGCACGAACCGCTAATGTATTAAGGCCGGCATTCTCTAATGGATTAAACTTATCGCTCATATCATTCTCTAAATTCTTTTGGACTATCTTTTAACTGCCTTTTAACTATCTTCAACCGCCTTTATAAGGTTTTCTAG
>CALIUX010000112.1 GCA_938048505.1 uncultured Pseudomonadales bacterium | reverse complement strand
TCGTGGCTATGTGCTGCAAGTTCTGGCATCGAGCTCTCATGCTACGTTAAAATCGTTTCTCGAAAAGCAGCCTAACCGCCATAGTTTACGTATTTATCGTTCTATTCGGTCTGGTAAAAGCTGGTTTGTTTTGGTCGAGGGCTACTATGCCGATAAACCATCAGCGTCGGCAGCTATTCGCAACTTACCCTCTGTGCAGTTGCGTTCTGGCCCTTGGCCCAAAAGCTTAAATGCAGTGCGCTTAGAAATCACAGCGTTTAAGCAGCAGCCTTAAGACGGTTGTGTTTAAAATGAGGCCTTTGATGCAGTTTGCTGAAGGCAGCCTGCTTGCGATTACTTGGATAAGTGAGCGGCAAATCACACCCTTAGGGGAATCCTCTACAAAAATGCGTGTCTGATCGGCAGCATTAGCAAAACAACTTAAAACAACCTGTAGTGCCGTTGAAGTCGAGGCGCTATTACATCTTATTAATAACATTTAAATACGCAGTATTAATCGAATTTTGTATCAGCTAGCTGATTACCGCTTTTACGGATAGGGCTGGTAGGCGCGCATGCTGAGGTACTCACAAAAATATTGAAGGTAGTGTAATGTCAGAACTCAAGAATGATCGTTTTTTGCGTGCATTGATGCGCGAGCCCGTAGACGTCACCCCTGTATGGATGATGCGTCAAGCTGGTCGTTATCTTCCCGAATATCGGGCATCACGCGCGAAAGCGGGTAGTTTCATGGATCTTTGTATGAACCCAGAAATGGCCTGTGAAGTAACATTACAGCCGTTAGATCGCTACCCTTCTCTTGATGCGGCGATATTATTCTCAGACATCCTGACCATTCCTGATGCGATGGGTTTGGGCTTATATTTTGAAACTGGCGAAGGCCCTCGCTTTAAAAAGACCGTAACAACCGCAGCAGATGTGGATGCATTACCGGTTGTGGATACACTTAAAGATTTATCTTATGTCACCGATGCGGTGACAACTATCCGCAAAGCACTTAATGGTCGAGTCCCTTTGATTGGGTTTTCTGGTAGCCCTTGGACCTTGGCAACGTACATGGTTGAGGGTGGTTCCAGTAAAGACTTTCGCAAAGCGAAGGCATTGGCTTATAACAACCCTAGCCTTATGCATGCACTTCTTGATAAACTTGTGCTGTCCGTCACAAATTATTTAAATGAGCAGATTAAGGCTGGTGCGCAGGCGGTGCAGATTTTTGATTCATGGGGTGGCGCGCTCGCACACGATGCCTATGTGGAATTTTCATTAAACCCAATGAAAAAGATTGTTGATGGTTTGATTCGTGAGCATGAAGGCCGAAAAGTCCCTGTCATTCTCTTTACAAAAGGCGGCGGCCAATGGCTTGAGCCTATGGCAGAGGCGGGTGCTGACGCATTAGGACTGGATTGGACAACACCGATTGCTAATGCCAAGCAGCGCGTTGGCCATCAAGTTGCTCTGCAGGGTAATATGGACCCGGCCATGCTGTATGCTAAGCCTGACCGCATTCGTCAAGAAGTTGCAAATATCCTGAAAGGCTTTGGCTCAGGCAGCGGCCATGTGTTTAATTTGGGGCACGGCATTACGCCTGAAGTATCTCCTGAACATGCTAAAGCCTTCATTGAATCTGTGCACGAGCTCTCAGAACCGTACCATAAGGGTGATTAACAGCGTCAGAATGTGACAAAAAATATAGAAATAGATTGATATCTATACTGTTACTCATTCCAAAGTATGAATTACTGTCTATAATTGCTCGATGTATTAAATCATCGGCATACTTCGATTTTTTCTGAAGCCTGCCGATCTTTATTTTACGATCATATGTTGTAGAGGGTGTCTTTGTGGGTGTAAAGCAAATAAAAATCGATGCCAGTGAGGTCACCATTGGTATGTTCGTCTCAGGCCTTGACCGCCCTTGGACGCAAACACCTTTTCCTTTGCAGGGCTTTTATGTCAGAGACCTCGAAGAGGTTAATCAGCTAAAAGCTCATTGCAATCATCTCTATATTGATGTTCTAAAGGGCGCTAGGCCGCTTAAGAATAATTTAAAAACACTCTCACCAAAGGGGGCTTCAAAGAGCCGTGTAGTGAGAAGCGACAAGGATGAGCGCGTTACTGGTATGGCGCCGTTAAAGCTAAAGCCCGATACCTACTCACATTCTGAGCCCTTGAAACAAGAAGTAGTTGCGGCCAAAAGCCTTTACCGTGAAGTTTACGGTGCGGTGTCTAAGGTCATGGAGCACCTTGATGAAGGTGACGCACGTTCTGCTGTGACCGATACGAAGCGTGCAGCAGGTGCGATGGTTGATAGCGTTATTCGGTGTCCTGATGCGTTTACGTGGCTAACCCGTGTTAAGCGAAAAGATGAGCACACCTACAACCATGCTGTAAGGTCTTCTATTTGGGGGATCTTATTGGGCCGGCATATGGGCATGTCGCGCTTTGATCTTGAAGCGCTGGCTATGGGGCTTTTACTCAAAGATGTAGGTAAAACGCGCGTATCCCAAGAGCTACTTGAAAAGAAAGAGCTAACAGCGGCGGAAAAAACGGAATTTGAACAGTTTGTTCAGCTCGGAGTTGCAATACTTGAGGAGGTGCCAGATGTGCCGCCCAGAGCTATTTCTGTGGTGAAAACACACCAAGAGCGTGTTAATGGCTCAGGCTTTCCGCAACATTTGCGTGGCGATAAAATTCCGCTTTTAGGCCGTGTGGCAGCCGTTGTGACATTTTATGATGAGGTCACAAATCCTCGGGGCGAAAAGTACCCTCTGTCACCGTCTAAAGCAGTGGCAAAACTCTATGAAGGTCGCGATGTTCTTTTTCAAGGTGATCTTATCGTCGAGTTTATTCGCGCCATTGGTTTGTATCCGACAGGCACACTGGTAGAGCTTAATACGGGTGAGGTCGCGGTTGTGGTTGAGCAGAATTTTGAGCGTCGGCTTAAACCGCATATCATGGTCGTCATGGATCCTTATAAAAAGATATTAGAGGAGCCTGTGTATCTTGATATGGCTGCAGATGATCAAGTGAAGCATAAGCAAGCCGAGGCAGAACGCACGCCAGCAGACAGTATCGAATGGATTGAAATAGCCCAAGACCTTGAGCCTGGGGCATATGAAATTGATGTCTTAAAAATCTGCCAAAACTATGTCTCTATCAAAGAGCCTAAAAAAAGCCTATTTGGCTTTCTGAAAAACAAAAAGATAGCAGGCATGTTTGGAACCTAGTATTAGTGGAAGATAGTGTCGGCAGAAGAGAGTATTACTGGAAGGCATCATTAGTGGATGTATTGGCCTTACCCAACAAAATCAGTCAGCTTTTTAGCTGATTAGGCTTTTTTCCCAAAAAAGTGCTTTCCCTGTTTTGGGGTTTAGTTCATATCCACTGAAACCCGACTTTTTGTAAGCCTGTTGCGCGGCTTGATTCCTTTCAAGAACTTCTAGCGTAATTTTACATGCTCCGATTCGCCGAGCATGCGTTTCGATATGTTGCATCATCTGTTGGCTTAGCCCTAAACCTCTAAAGCGTTGCTCAATAGCAAAATCATGAATGTTGATGAGAGGCTTGCCTGCAAAAGTAGAAAAACCCTGAAAGCAATTTGCAAAGCCTGCTGGAACTTCATCAACGTAGCATAAAATGCTAAATGCGCCTGCAATGCCACGCAGCTTATTGGCAAGGCCATCGAGCACAGACTCATCAATCGCTTTGCCGCCACCCATTGGATCACGTGCATAATTGTTAAGAAGTTGCCGCAGTGTAGAAGCATGTTGCGGATTGGAGTAATCCGCAATGATCAGATGGACAGCCATAATAGTGAACGCCTTAAGCTTGCAGTATGGATCTGAGCTTAAATGATGAGTCTAAAATGATAGGCTTAAACTGAATGGAATTGCTTTGAGTTTAAACGTTGAATCGGAAGTGAATAATATCGCCATCCGCCACAATGTAGTCTTTCCCTTCTAAGCGCCATTTTCCAGCTTCTTTGGCTCCGCTTTCGCCTTTATGTTCAATAAAGTCATCATATGCAACAATTTCTGCTCGGATAAAGCCTTTCTCAAAGTCCGTATGGATTTTGCCTGCGGCTTGCGGTGCGCTCGCGCCAACAGGGATTGTCCAAGCACGTACTTCTTTGACACCTGCAGTAAAGTAAGTGTGTAAATCTAATAACTCATAGCCGGCACGAATAACACGATTAAGCCCTGGTTCTTCCATGCCGAGGTCTTCAAGAAACTCTGCGACATCGTCAGCATCGAGCTCTGCAATTTCGGCTTCGAGCTTATTGCAGATTGGAACAACCACTGCGTTCTCAGCGGCGGCAATTTCTTTGACGGTATCAAGGTGTGAGTTGTTCTCAAAGCCATCCTCTTGCACATTGGCGATGTACATTGTGGGTTTGAGCGTTAAGAGATTCATGCCTTTCAGGTCTGCTAGCTCATCCTCTGTTAAAGCAAAAGCCCGTAAAGGCAATGCTTCATTAAGATGGGGGAGTAGCTTTTCAAGCAGCGCTTTCATTTTCATTGCTTGCTTGTCTTGCCCTTTGGCGAGCTTGCTGTAACGCTGAATGCCTTTTTCTACTGTTTCAAGGTCGGACAATGCCAGCTCAGTATTAATGGTATTGATGTCGTTTTCTGGGTTGATGCTGCCATCAACATGCACAACGTTCTCATCATCAAAACAGCGTACAACGTGAGCAATTGCGTCGGTTTCACGAATATTGGCTAAGAATTGATTACCAAGGCCTTCGCCTTTTGATGCACCTGCAACTAAACCTGCAATGTCGACAAATTCCATCGTTGTTGGAATGACTTTTTCAGGGTTGACCAGTGCAGCAATGGCATCTTGCCGAAGATCGGGAACGGCCACGATGCCAGAGTTGGGCTCAATGGTGCAGAACGGGAAGTTCTCGGCTGCAATGCCAGATTGCGTCAAGGCATTAAAAAGAGTGGATTTGCCCACATTGGGAAGGCCAACAATGCCACATTTAAAACCCATAATGATTGTCCTGTCAGACGATGGCGGTTAAATGGGCCACGTCGTTAATGTGAGTGAAGATCTTTCATCGCTCGATTCCACTCTCCTATTGCAACGTCTTCAATGACATTCAAAGAGCGTGAAATGGCGTCTTCAGTTAAGGTGTATTCTTTGGTTGGGGCTTTTTTGAGTACAAAATCTGCAACCATTTTAGCGTTACCTGGGTGGCCAATGCCTAAACGCAAACGCGCAAAGTCACGATTATTACCCAAGGCACTAATAATGTCTCGTAGGCCGTTATGCCCGCCGTGCCCACCGCCTATTTTAAGTTTTGCAATGCCGGGATCTAAATCCAGCTCGTCATGCGCAACCAATATTGATTCGGGTGGTATCTTGTAGAATTGACAAATGGCGCCCACAGCTTGACCACTGCGGTTCATGTAGGTTGTGGGGATTAATAGCCTAATGTCTTTACCTGCAACGCTGATGCGCGCAGTTTTACCAAAGAATTTGGTATTTTCAGCGAGGGTGCCCTGAAATCGATGGCAGAGCTCTACAACAAAGTCTTCGCCAGCATTGTGGCGGGTTTGTTGATATTGTTGGCCTGGGTTGCCCAGGCCAACAATTAGCTGAACGGGTGCTTTCATAGTGTCCAGCTCAAGTTGAATTAAGCGTCTTCGCTTTCTTCGCTAGAAGCTTCGTCTTCGTCTTCGCTGCTGCTCTTAGGCTTGTTGATTGCCACAACGCTTAGGTCATGGTCAGAGCCGTGGCTAAGTGCAACAGAGGTAACACCTTCAGGCAGGTTCAAGTCAGAAATATGCAATGTTTGACCGGCATCGACTTCAGCCAAGTCAACTTCGATAAACTCAGGCAGGTTAGCCGGTAAGCAGCTCACTTCGAGTTGCGTCATGATGTGGTTAACGATACCACCACCAACCTTCACGCCTTTGCTGCTTTCTTCATTGATGAAGTGAAGCGGTACGCTCACAGTGATCTTGCTCGTTGCTGAAACGCGCAAGAAGTCAGCATGCAAAATAACAGCTTTTGCTGGGTGACGTTGCAAATCTTTTAAGATGACTTGCTCATCGTTACCGTCTACTTTCAAGGTAATGATGTGCGAGTAAAAAGCTTCGTTTTCGAGCTGCTTGATTATTTCTTTGTGCTCAAGCGTGATGTTTTGTGGTGCTTTATTGTCACCATAAACAATGGCAGGTAATAAACCTTGCTCACGACGCAGGCGGCGGCTCGCACCTTTCCCTGACACTTCGCGTGCTGTAGCATTTAATGTAAAGTCTTGATTAGACATGGGTCTTTCCTCAATTAACGTAGCATACCGCGACCTGTAGGCTACTAACAAAAAAGCCAGTGATATGCTCACCGGCCATTATTAAACAATGATCTGCGATAGATTTAAGCCTAATCTAAGCTTCAATCCACCATTTAGCGGAACATTGCACTTAAAGATTCTTCATTGCTGATGCGCCGTACGGCTTCGGCCAGCATTGTTGCTAAAGTCAGTTGTCTGACCTTGCCTGTTTCGATAATACCCTTTTTAAGGGGGATTGAATCGGTCACTACCAGTTCGTCTAGCTCAGAGTCTTTGATGCGTTCACCCGCTGGGCCCGATAGGATAGGGTGTGAGCAGTAGGCAATCACGCGTTCAGCGCCATGGGCTTTTAAGGCTGCTGCAGCATTACAAAGTGTACCGGCAGTATCGACCATGTCATCAACCAGCAAACAGGTTCTGCCTTCGACTTCGCCGATTAAATTCATCACCTCGGCCACATTGGCTTTAGGTCTGCGCTTATCAATAATTGCTAGATCAACACCAAGCTCTTTTGCCACGGCACGTGCGCGCACAACACCGCCGATGTCTGGTGAGACAACGGTCAGGTTTTCGTAGTTTTGTTCTTCGATATCATTAAGTAGAACAGATGAGCCGTATACGTTATCAACGGGTACATCAAAGAAGCCTTGAATTTGTTCTGAGTGCAAATCAACCGTCAGTACACGATCAACACCTGCCGTTGCCATCATATCTGCCACGAGGCGAGCACTGATTGGCACGCGGGCAGAGCGTACGCGACGATCTTGTCTCGCGTAGCCAAAGTAGGGAATAACAGCGGTTATGCGTCCTGCTGAAGCGCGATGCAAGGCATCAACAATAAACAGCAGTTCCATGATGTTGTCGTTGGTGGGCAGGCAGGTTGACTGCATAACAAAAACGTCGCGACCGCGTACATTTTCGTTAATCTCGACAGAGATTTCACCGTCTGAAAAGTGAGAAACCGTAGCATCCCCAAGTGGAATACCAAGCTGATCAACAAGCTTTTGTGCCAGTGCAGGGTTGGCGTTCCCGGTGAAAACCATTAAGTCAGGCACGTGTATCACCTAATTGAAGTGCAATTGTATAATGATTTGAGTTTGACGCGAAAAAAGCAGAGTTAAGATGGCTGGGATGGCTGGATTCGAACCAACGAATGGCAGGATCAAAACCTGCTGCCTTACCACTTGGCGACACCCCAGTAGCAATCATCTTAATAGACATCCTAGAGAGCGAAGTGTAACGGTGATCTGTTAACACCCTTGGCAACAAAGCCTTCTAGATGTCCAGGCCTGTTGGCAAAAACCGTCTTTGCCTCATGTTCACTATCAAAGGCTGCAAAGATACAAGAGCCTGTTCCAGTTAGCATGGTTGGCGAAAAAAAGCTAAGCCAATCAACCGCTTCTTTCACTTTTGGGTAGTGTTTTAATACAACCGCTTGGCAGTCGTTTTTGCACCCCCCCTCAAGGAAGGCCGCTACTTTAATGATGGGAGTATCCCTTGTCAAATCTTTTTGAGAAAAAATATGAGCTGTTGATATCTGTTCATCCGGTCGGATCACAACATACCAGCGTTCGGGCAGGGTAATTGGGGTAATAATCTCGCCAACGCCTTCTGCCCAAGCGCTTTGCCCGCGTACAAAAATAGGGACATCTGCACCCAGTTGAATGCCGATTCTTGCTAGTGCATCCAGACTCAAGTCTAGCCCCCATAATGCATTGAGGCCCAATAGTGTTGTGGCTGCGTTGGAACTACCCCCGCCAATACCACCACCCATAGGGAGGCACTTGGTGAGGTGGATGTGTGCGCCGAGGGCTTGCCCTGCCTCGGTTTGTAATTTGCGCGCCGCACGAATAATAAGATTGTCTTCAAAATCAACCTCTCCCATAGCCTGTGGCCCACCATAGGTGAGCGATAGCGTTTCGCTTTTTTCGAAAGTGAGCTCATCACCGTAATCAAGTAACTGAAAAACAGTTTGCAGTGAATGATAGCCATCTGGGAGTTGCCCATTGATATGCAAAAATAAATTGAGCTTGGCTGGGCTTGGAAGTGTAAAAGCGGGCATGACTACAGTTCCCACTTCTTGAGCACGGCAAGGACTTTTAAATTATCGCGCGTGGCCACTAATTTCCCTGGCAGCTTAACGCTTGAAAGGGCTTGGCCGGTGGGTTGAGTCTGATTGTGACTGATATGATGGC
>CALIUX010000111.1 GCA_938048505.1 uncultured Pseudomonadales bacterium | reverse complement strand
CTGGGCCACTCAATCAACCATTACTGGCTCTATTGGGGTCTTTAGTATTATCCCTACCTTTGAGCAAATACTGGAGAAAATTGGTGTGAATAATGATGGTTTTGCTACAAGTGAGGTGGCAGGTCTTTTTCGATTAGAGCGCAAAATGACGCCACAATCTCAGGCAGTTTTTCAAACAAGCGTAGATTCTATCTATTGTAAATTTTTAAAACTAAGTGCTGACAGCAGAAAAACCACTGTAGACGAGATCAAAAAGGTAGCAGAAGGTCGAGTATGGCTTGGAACACAAGCGATAGACATTAATCTAGTAGATGAGCTCGGCAGCTTGCAAGACGCTATTCAAGCACTCGCCACTTACGCAAAAATAGATGATCCTGCAGTCATACGTATAGAAAAAGACTTATCTCCTGCAGAGCAAATAATGAGAAGCCTGATGATGGGCGCGAACTCAATTTTACCCAGATCGTTTTGGGCAAAATCAAGCGGCTTTTCACTTTTTGCCAGCGCACAGTCCCTACTTGATAAAGAACCCATGGTTAGAGTACTCAAAGAACAAATGAATAACAGCTCAAACCCTGATATTTATGCACTCTGTACGGATTGCAAAATCATAGAGTAAGCCAGCACCGCTTACCATACGTTTTCATGATGACATGCAGAAAATTTCACACGTTATATTTAATCATGAGCTCGCAATAAGACAGGCGAAAGGACTCGGCCATTTTTTAAAGCCTCCTTCTAAAGTTAAAGCATTCACCCCAAAAGCACTATCAGTCAGTCAACAAAAAAGAGTGTCCTCCTCATTTCATTTCTATTTTTGGAAACTCAAGCAAAACATACGCACCAACATGGCGCAATTAGACAGTCTCAATGATCACTATGCGCCATAATATACGTGCAATTGAGGTGAAAAATGTCGTTAAGTGCCATTTTAATCACATTAAGTCATTGGCATGCTATTCGCTATGATCGCTACGTACAGGAGATTCCTTACGATGTTTCAGGCAATACTTCATTTATCACACTATTTTTCAGGAGAAGGCATTTATGGCCTATATAGAACCCAGTGAGTTTGTCACCAAAATGGTTGACAGTGGTGAGCAAAAGGTTTTTATGTCCACCAAAGATACACTTGTACGCGCTTTTATGGCGGGTGCCATCTTAGGCTTGGCAGCTTTTTTTGCTATCACCGTTATTGTTAAAACGGGCAATCTATTGGTTGGATCATTGCTCTTCCCTGTTGGCTTCATCATGCTTTATTTAATGAAGTTTGACCTGTTAACGGGTGTTTTTACACTTGTTCCGCTTTCACTACTAGACAAACGCCCTGGCTGTAACATGAGTCAGATGTTACGCAACTGGGGACTTGTCTTTATTGGCAACTTTGGTGGCGCATTAACAACCGCCTTTTTTGCATCGTTCATTCTAACCTATGGCTACAATACTGATGGCGGTGCCCTTGCAGCCAAAGTGAGTACAATTGGGGAATCACGGACACTCGGTTACCAAGAGCACGGTGTTGCTGGTTGGTTTACTATTTTCATCCGTGGCATGCTATGTAACTGGATGGTGTCAATGGGTGTTGTTGGCGCTATGATTTCAACGTCTGCCGGCTCAAAAATGTTGGCTATGTGGATGCCTGTTATGCTGTTCTTCTTCATGGGCTTTGAGCATTCAATTGTCAACATGTTCTTGTTCCCATTCTCTATGATCATGGGTGGTGACTTTACTATTTCTGACTACCTTATCTGGAACGAAATCCCAACCGTATTAGGCAATCTGGCCGGCGGGCTCTTATTAGTCGGGCTGCCATTGTATTGGACACATGTTCGTACCAACCCAGAGCGTAAATTAAACAAGTAAGCATTTATCTCAGTTAGCCATCAGCACCATTTTGTGTTGATAGGCACTCATGAGATAAACATTGAGCCCTCGCCTTAAACCGCGGGGGCTTTTGCTTTTTTAAGCTTTATAATGACAATAGCGCTAACGAGCATCAATAAAAACCATTAACAAAGACCCTTAAAAAATAGAAGACTCAGTAGAAAATAAAATGGAAGGTGGAATGAACAAGCAACTCAGCGTTAGCTTAGGGCAACACTCAATAGCCGGTCAGAAAACACTCAACCAGGATTTTTATGGTGCTCTCATCCCTAATGGGCCACTACTGACCACAAAAGGCATTACCGTGGCGCTGGCTGACGGCATCAGCAGTAGCACTGTCAGTCAAGAGGCCAGTCAAGCTGCTGTAACCAATTTTATAAACGACTACTACTCAACTTCACCTGCATGGTCTGTAAAAACGTCAGGGCATCGTGTTTTAAAGGCTATGAACTCATGGCTCTACTCTCAAACACAGCAGAGCCCCTATCGCTTTAATAAAGATAAAGGCTATATCTGTACGTTTAGCGGAATCGTGATTAAATCGCGTACAGCACATATTTTTCATAGTGGTGATTCGCGTATTTATCGCATTCATAACAATAAGCTCGAACAACTCACCAAAGATCACCGCAGAGATGTCTCAGAAGATATTCATTATTTAACCCGTGCTCTAGGCGTACATGATTATCTTGAAATGGACTATCAGAGCATAACTGTCAATGAGGGGGATATATTTTTACTGGCAACAGATGGTGTATATGAATATTTACCTACAGATGCCATTACTGATGCCTGTAATACACTCACTCACGACAACATATCAACCGCCACACAAAACCTTGTCACTCAAGCCTATGAGGCTGGCAGCCCAGACAATCTAACACTGCAGCTCCTCAAAATCGAAAGTCTTCCCTCTCATCAAATTAATGAAGTCCATGCACAGCTCAATCACTTGCAGTCTCCACCTAAATTACAAGTGCGAAAAAGTTTTGAGGGTTATACTATTTTGCGCGACCTATATATCAGTAGTCGCAGTCATGTATATCTTGCACAAGACCAAGAGACCCACCAAAAAGTCGCATTAAAAATCCCTTCAGAAGAAATGAAAGACAACGAGGATCACCTCGAAAGCTTTTTAATGGAAGATTGGATTGCTCAACGTTTAAATAATGCACATATATTAAAAGCAGTCGAAAAAAAGACCGATACACAATACCTGTATACGGTAACAGAATATATTGAAGGTAAAACACTCGCGCAATGGATGCTAGACAACCCAAAACCGACCATCGATGCGGTAAGAATAATCGTAGAGCAAATTGCAAAAGGACTGCAGGCTTTTCATCGGCAAGAAATGGTTCATCAAGATATTCGCCCTAATAATATTATGATTGATGCATCAGGCGTTGTGAAAATCATTGATTTTGGATCAACAAAAGTTGCGGGCATTACAGACATCAAAGCCAGCAACGAAGGTATCATGGGAACGGCACAATATACTGCACCAGAGTATTTTATAGGGGAAAGCGGTACAAGCCGTTCAGATCTTTTTTCATTAGGTGTATTAACATATCAAATGTTATCCGGCCGGTTGCCGTATGGTTCTGGAATCGCCAGAACACGCACCGCTCGTGACCAACAAAAACTCAGTTACCACGCCTTGACACTAGATAACCCTGATATTCCAGGATGGATAGATTATGCTATTCAAAAAGCCGTAGCGATACGACCAGACAAGCGCTACATTGAAGTATCTGAATTCATCTACGAACTAACCCACCCTAATAAGCAATACCTTCAACGAAAAAAACCTCCTTTGATAGAACGTAATCCTGTGCGTTTTTGGCAAGGAATTTCCCTTATCTTGCTGATTGTCATTGTAGGACAATATGCTATTTTTATCGCTTAGCGGTGCTAGCCTGCATTGAGGCATTCTAAAAACACCGAACTCGCGTTACGTCAACGGCTGAATACAGCCGCTTTTTTAACGCAACAACTTTAACGCAACAACAAGTTCAGTATTAAGCTCAGTATTTAATTTTTAATTACAGAGTACTACCAAGCTTTATAAGGCAAGAATTTGCCATTAAGAGTCAGTATAACGCGATCACCCTTAGGATCTTCTTGCTTATCAACATCCATTGTAAAATCAATTGCGCTCATAATACCGTCACCAAACTTCTCTTGAATGACTTCTTTTAGGGTATCACCATAAACACCTACCACCTCATAAAGGCGATAAATTAATGGGTCTTGAGGAATACTTTCATCCCATGTTTTAGTCGGGAATTCCATGAGAGCGGCTTTTGCGCCTTCAGGTAAACCGAGCACTTCACATAATTTTTCGGCAGGCGCTTCTGGCATGCTATTCATACCTAAACAAGCTGACGTGACCCATACTTCGCCCATACCAAGCGCTTCCGCAATGCCACCCCATGTTAAGCCTTTTTCTTTTTTAGCGAGAATTACTGCTTCAACCACTTCTACTTTTTTCATAGCCTGCCTCTATCAATACGAGTGAATGTCACGACATTAAAGATTATTCATCAAAAAGCGCCGCAAGTACTCTTAGAGTGAGCAAGTCATATGCCAAAGAGATGACTTTTATGACGATGCAACCATCAAAGGGAGAAGCAGCAGAAAATAGAACACTTTATGACTTAAACAGAAGCTTACTTGATGAAAAAACCAAACACTCGCCTCTTAATGCAGCAGAAAAATGCTCCATTTCAATGCAAGAAAGAGCTTGTAAAGAATGTGACCCGTATAAAATCAAACCAAAGAATGAATCATCTCAGCTAAACGTTCAATCCTTTCATTAGAAAGCTGTCGGTAATCAAGATAGGGGCAAACAATAAGGCGAGAAGCTTGATTCACCGCAAAATGATTGTCAAGCCAATGTAAAGGGGGAAGATCAAGCTCGCTAGCATACGTTTTACCTGCCACAACATGAATAACGTTGGGCAGGCTCAAATCAGGGGCGCTAAACAATAATGCTTCTGCGCTGTGTTGTTGTAAAAAGTGGTTGTCACGATATTGCTGCCATGTCTGACATTTTTCCTCTATAGCGCTCTCATCTATAGAGTTATTTTCTATAGCACCGTACTCCATAGCACAATCACCTGAACACTCTTCTTTAACAGAGCCGATATCACCCCACACCTTTTTGGAAAAAACAGGCCACTCAAGCTCAAAAAGTAACTTGGCATAAACATTAAAAGCTTTACGCCAATGATTAGTATTGTTAGCAACAATGTGCTGCAACTCACCAGATCCTAATGGCTGCAACGAATTTAAAGACGGGTAATGATCATTACAAGGTCGATTAGCAATATATATGGCTAATCGAAAAGATGAGCTACCCAACCCTATAAGATCTGATTTTTTAGAAGCGCTAGCTGGATACATACATATCTGACCTAAAGATCAATAGCGCAGACCAAACCCTTCCTTTTTGCTTGGCCAACCTTACATTAATCTATTTGATAATACGGTATTCAGCCGAACGAGCATGCGCCTCTAATGATTCTCCTCTAGCAAGAGCGCTAGCGGTTTTACCTAATTCACTTGCACCATCACGCGTGCAATAAATAATAGAGCTGCGCTTTTGAAAATCATACACGCCCAACGGGGATGAAAAGCGTGCCGTACCCGATGTTGGCAGAACGTGGTTTGGGCCTGCGCAGTAATCGCCCAGCGCCTCACTCGTATTAAGTCCCATAAAAATCGCACCGGCATGACGAATACCTGAAACAAGCGCCTCAGGATCAGCAACAGCCAGCTCTAAATGCTCTGGAGCAATACGATTACACAACGTGATCGCTTCATCTAAATCTTTAACGGTAATCAGTGCGCCGCGATCACGCAAAGACGTGGCTGCAATTTGGTTTCGGTCAAGCGTGGGTAAAAGCTTTTGGATACTGTTATGCACGGCATTTAAGTGCTCTGCATCAGGAGAAATCAAAATCGCCTGTGCATTTTCATCGTGCTCGGCCTGGCTAAATAAATCCATCGCTAACCAATCGGGGTTGGCGGTTCCGTCTGAGATAATCAAAATCTCACTCGGCCCCGCGATCATATCAATATCGACTGTACCGTAGACCGCACGCTTAGCCTCAGCAACATAGACATTACCTGGGCCAACAATTTTATCGACTTTTGGGATCGTTTCTGTGCCATAAGCCAATGCCGCAACGGCCTGAGCGCCGCCTATGGTAATCATGCTATCCACACCGGCAATGGCTGCAGCGGCCAAAACCATATCATTGACTAGACCATTAGGCGTAGGCGTGACCAGTGCCACATCTGGCACACCTGCCACTTTGGCCGTAACAGCCGCCATCAAAACAGATGAAGGGTAAGCGGCTTTACCGCCCGGCGCATAAACACCAACTCGATCCATAGGCGTGACTTTTTGACCTAGCTGATTACCCAAAGCATCGGTATAGCGCCAGCTTTCTTGCTGTTGATGCGCGTGATATTCCGCAATACGAGCAGCAGCAGACTCTAGCGCTGCGCGCTCTTTAGGATCAATGCTATCTAACGCTTTTTGTAGTCGCTCAGGGCCAAAAACCAGCTGTTGCATGGCATCAACATTCAAATGATCAAACTGGGCAGTATAATCAAGCACTGCCGCATCGCCCCGCTTACGCACATCTACCAAAACTGCTTTTACCACTGACTCTACATGCTCATGAGACCCTTCATCCCATGAAAGTAGCGTGGTGAGTTGATCATCAAAGTCAGCAGCGGTTGTAGACAAACGTTTGATTGGAGCATTGAGCATAGCAGCCTCAGAAAAACAAAATACAAAACAAGGGCCTATTGTAACATTGTTAGGCCAAGATATTGTTACACCAAAATATTGTTAGACCCAAACATAAGAGCAGAACCCGCCACCAAAGCTTAAGACGGCAATAGAGTTTCAATGCGCTTGATTTCGCGCATCAAAGACAGTCTATTGGCCTCCATAAAGGTCCAGAGCTTAACCATTGCCTGTACAAATAAACTAGCCAAAAACCACACTCCCCAAAAGATACGATCCATTACTGTCTCAGATACAAAAAACTCATAAGCCGCCCATATCATAATGCCTGACAACACAATAGCGATGACCGTAGTCAAATAGACCCAGAAACGCAAATTGCCTTTGTAAGTCTTGCCTAGCATGCTAAAAAGCCCTGGATCTCGCTGAATAACCTCATCAATTTGCGATGATTCGTTCAATAATGCTTCTTGAATTTTTTTATCGATATTCATACATTAACCCTTTTTGATATTGTTAAAAAAACTGCTAACAACCCTTTTTAAGCAGCAATAAAAAAGCACTAAATACGCCCCGCCTAAACATATAATGCTTTAAGTCGGCTTCGTGCTCGGTTCAAGCGCGATTTAATAGTGCCTACCGGCAAATCCAAAACAAGGGCAATCTCTTTTAAACTGAACGCTTCTATGTAAAACAAAAAGATTGCTTGCTGGTCCGGTTCGGGGAGCTTTTTGATGCTCTCAAGCAGGTCGACGCTTTCTTCTATGCTTGCTGCAGAACAGGTGGTTGAACAAGACAGCTCTTGTTGATCATCAAACGAAGTAGTATCGAGAGCCGGTTTTCGAATATGATCTAGCAGCTTCCAGCGAATCATCTTGTAAAGCCATGGCTTAAATGCACGAGGATCGTTTAGCTTTCTCAAATTTTTTGTCATGCCAATCCACGCCTCTTGAACAAGCTCTTGCGCCAAGCTTTCATTGCGGCACAAGCGATAAGCAAACAGCAACATAGGCTTATGCAACGTAACGACTAATAGATCGAAAGCTTTTTTATTGCCTTGCTGAGCAGCTATAACAAGAATTTCAAGTTCAGATGGCTTCACTCGACTCACTTTTTGTTTTATTTGTTTACCCTTAAGTAGAATGGCACAACATTTTACCTAAGGAAGGAAATGCCCCAATTGTCAAACAGCTTTGTGCAGCATAGGGACATAACCATAAAGACGGAGAGTCAGAAGAGAAGGTTCGAATACAATTATTTTATTGAGGCATTTCATCGAGGCAATGTAACGACGTAACGACTGAAATCAGCCGATACGAAGAACTTTGATAGGGTAAAAAGGCATCCTTGCCTTGGTTTTGAAGTATGAAAAGAATCATAGATTCAGATTTAACAAGCAGTCAAATGAGCTGCTAATTCAGCCAGCGCAGCTTCGGCGCGCTAGGTAAATTTACTATTCACCGCTTTTGTAGCAACAGTGCCCGAGCCTAGCATTACGCCAACCCATCGCGTTTCTTCAAAGCTCTCTAGGGCAATTTTAACCGTCATGGTTAATGGAATAGAAAGCAACATACCAATAGTACCTAATACCCACCCCCAAAAAACTAACGACAAGAATACGACCAAAGCGGACAAATCAAGCCCTTTTCCCATGACTCTAGGCTCAACAACATTCCCAACAACAACGTTTACAAAAACGAAGCCTGCTGCCGTCAAAGCCGCATCACCTACGCCTAATTGCACCAAGGCCAGCAAAACAGCCGGTACAGCCGCTAAGATCGAGCCCAGCGTGGGAATAAAGTTAAGCAGAAAGGCCAGCATGCCCCAAAGCACAAAATAATCGACGCCGAGAATCCAGAGCCAAACCATGATGAGCATGCCAGTCGCCAAGCTCAATATCGACTTAATCGCCATGTACTGATTCACAACCACTTTAAAACGATTTAGAGCAGAGAGTGTTTTATGGTAGTTGTCGTTAGCGAGTTTAATTTTATCGCTAAAACCAACCTCTTCGGCCAAGATAAATACCACCGTTAAGAGGATCAAAAAAGCATTGGTCATCATATTGCCCAGGTTAGCCAGTGCGCTACCCGCAAACCCAAGCACTGCAGAAGGATTAAAGCTTTCTCTTAGCTGTGCTACATCAATATTGAGGCCTAGACTCTGCAGTCGATCAAACAACCCCGCTGTCAGCGCCGTAAGACGCTCTTGGTAGACAGGCAAGTCACCCCTGAAATTGCCAATAGCCGAACCAACAATCGTACCAATCACTAAGCTGACTAATACAACAATGCCAATAATAATGAAAATCGCAATGCCGTTTGGCACACCTCTTTCTTTTAGCCAAACCAAAGGCGGTGAACATAAGACAGAAATAAATAAAGATAACAGAAACGGCACTAAGAGCGTTTCAGCGGTGCGCATACCCGCCACTACAATCACAAAGCACGCAGCACCAAATAAAAAGCGTATAACTGGGGAGGTGTATGTCATATCGAATTCCTTACTACTACACTGACGGCTATTGCCTGTGTACCATTGAAATGGCCTATTTGGACCAGCCGCAAACTATTAGGTAGGCGTGACTTACACTATTTTATAAGTTATAAGTCACCAGAATGTTAGAAGCCGCTTGCATGCTTTAACTGATTTCTTGTTGATTGATTATAGATCTATTGGCTTCTTAGGTACTTATTATCAATCATTGCCAATCAGATATTCGACCCGTATAGCGTCCACATAAGTATTCACGAATAGCATCGCAATCTTTCTCATGATCGCCAGAGAGCGTCCAGACTTTGTCAATTACGATGCTCTTTGATGGATAATCCCAAGCCACTAACACCACTGGCACACCAGTCAACTCTGATACACGTAAAAAGCCCGTTTTATAACGCGCCACCTTTTTACGTGTTCCTTCAGGCGTAATAAGTAACCATGCTTTGTCTTGCTGCTGCAACCAAGTAACGAGTGAGCCTACCATGCCCCCTGCTTTAGCGCGTGCAACAGGCACCCCGCCCAACCATCTAAACAACCCCGCAAAAGGCCAGAAAAAAGCTTCTTTTTTCATAAGGTAAGAAGCTTTAACGCCCAATGAAAGTACCGCCAGCATAGACAATACAAAATCCCAATTAGATGTATGGGGCGCAGCCGCCGCAATGATTTTTGACTCATTGGGCAATTCACCCACAATCTTCCATCCACCCAAGCGCAAAAGGGAAGCACCGATATAACGCGTTAACTTATTTCCTTTTCTTGGCACATTGGAAGGAAGCGTTGTGATAATAGGGCGCTGGCCCTCAAAGGGTTTTTCACTCATAACCGTTTTAACTGCGTAAACTTACAGAGGCGTAACTTACCACCTAACCTAGCAAAAAGATAAGCATAAAGTATCAAATTTAAATGGTTAGACAGTCAAAAAAGCAAAACTAAAGCCTATATATTTTTAATGCTCGCGCGTTTTACGGAAGTTAACTTCGGGGTACCGCTCTTGGGATAACTGCAAATTTACTCGCGTTGGTGCAAGGTAAGTTAAATGGCCACCGCCATCAATACTGAGGTTGTCGGCACATTTGCGCTTAAATTCATCAAACTTTTTATCATCATCACAATCAACCCAACGTGCAGTATTCACGTTAAC
>CALIUX010000110.1 GCA_938048505.1 uncultured Pseudomonadales bacterium | reverse complement strand
CTATGTCATAAAAGCTATGCGATAAAGAGCGTCAAAATAAATCCAGCTGTTGGCTAATAATTTCGTCAAAGTCCAAATCAATAAACTGCAAGATGCTATTTGCAACGGGCTTAAGTTGGCGCTGAACGTAGAGGTCATAGTCAATGCGGCCTGAATGGGGATGCTCTTCACTACTGTATTCTGGGCCGTTGGTTGTTAGGTAGTAGGTAATCCAGTCGCCTTTTTTGAAGGTAATACCATATTGCCGCTCTGCTTTTAGAGCAGCTTGCGCATGTGGCGGGGTATTTTTTTTGTATTGATGCAGGTCTTGCCGTAGGCGCTTATTGTACAGCAGTAATGTGTTGTGTTGGCCCGTGATAAGCCCTTTAACAAACGCTCTAATGTAATCACTTACTGGGTCTTTATTAAAAACCTTTTGATACAGTGCATACTGAAATACTTTTGCAAGCTCGGTCCAGTCAGTGCGTGCATTTTCTAAACCTTTAAAGACGAGCTTTTCGGTATCATTTTCTTCAACTATGCCTGCATAACGCTTTTTACTGCCTAGGGTTGAATTGCGTATGGTCGGCATAACAAACTTTGTATAGAGTGTTTCAAACTCTATTTCCATTCTGTTTTGGATATTAAACTTTTTAAGTAACGTATTATTCCATTGCTCATTGAGATGCTGAGTGAGCGCCTTCCCAATCTTGTTGGCCGATAAGCTCGAGTGTTGATTGCCGACCCAAACAAAAACAGAGTCGGTATCACCGTAGATAACCCGATGGCCGTAGGCCTCAATCCATGACTGGGTTTGTTGCAGAATTTCATGCCCGCGTAACGTGATAGAGCTGCAAACGCGGGGGTCATAAAAGCGGCAGCCATTTGAGCCTAGTACGCCATAAAATGAATTCATAATGATTTTTATGGCGTGTGACAAGGGTTGATTATTGTTGGCTTTTGCCTTGTCGCGCTCTTCCCAAAGTTGATTAATAAGGCTGGGAAGAATATGTTCCGATTGAGAAAATTTTGCCTCATTAAACCCTGGTACACACAGTGTATTGTCTAGTTGGTTGTCGCGTGCATACCAATAACTGTAAGGGTCGATACAGAAGGTGCGAATAATGCTGGGGTAAAGACTTTTGAAGTCTAAAACTAAAATATTATTGTAAATGCCTGGTGTGGAGTCTAAAACATAGCCTCCTGGGCTTTTTAAGTCGGATGTTAATTCCCCTAGATTTGGGGCAACATACCCTTTGCGGTGCAAATGCGGGAGGTACGAGAATTCAAATGCTGCGACAGAGCCGCCCATTCTATCCATCAATAGACCTGTCATTTGTGTGCGTGCAATGCAAAAGTTGATAAGGTCTGTCTTCTTAAAAATATCCCAGACAAGTTTGCAGTCTTGTATGTTGTATTCTGCTAAAGCCGTTTTGTTTTCATGAAATAACTCACTGATTGCAGAGCCTCTTTGGTTGTGCGTAATAAGCTTTTTATCGCCTAGCAAGCTCTCTGCGACATCATTAAGTTTAAAGCTAGCAAAGTGATAGTTCGCGGTTCTTAAAACTTCAATACCATCTAAAACAAGCCTGCCAGGAATCGTAATATAGAAGCGTTTATTTTTTGCGTCTTCGCGAGAGCGAACAGGCGTGGCGCCTCGCCCAATATCAAGCGGTATGTTGTGTTTGTCACACAGCTTACTTAATACTTGAATATCGAATTGAACAATATTCCAGCCTATAAAAATGTCAGGGTCATACTCTTTTACCCAAGTAAAAAAACGCTGCAAACAGGCTTTTTCATCGGGTAATAATTTAATGTTGAGGAAGTCGCCCGATGGGTTGTAATGGTGTTGCTCAGTGGCAGCTTGGCAGTGGTTATCTACCATAAAGACAATGCGTACCGCTTTTGTGAAGACACCAATAGAGTACAGTTGCTGGCCATCCATACTTGTTTCGATATCGATAGATGCACAGCGCAGATTGGGTAGGTAAGTACCTGGCGTTAAGCGAGGCCCTAATAAATACGGCTGTTTACGCGTAGAGGAAATGCCCTTAGCTTGTTGGTTTTCTGGTGGCTTAGGTGTGATCGTTGCGCTGCCTGTAATAAAGCGTTCCATGCAATATCGCTCTGCTGGACGAATATTGGCTTCCCAAAGGGGTATACCTGCTTGCTTGAGGCATTGTTCAATATCTAAAATGCCGCGATAGCTTGGGCTGTAAAGCGCGATGACTTCTTCGCCCACATGATTTTTAAAAGAGTCGCCTCCTAAGCGGTAGACGTTGCGACTCAATAACTGCGGCAGATCGTGTAAGTCATTGGTACGAATAAAGGCAACCGCTTCTTGGTTATGTATATCAACGTGAATCGCGCCAGAGTCGCTGCTAAACCATAGTTCGAGTGTGATGCCCTTTTCTGATTCATGAAATTGTCGTGTTAATAAAAAAGCGTCAATCATACAATCTAAACTTGCTGGGCATTATTTATCGCTTACGGTGTGCTATGACAGCTTTGCTTTAGGTGTGTAGATCACCATAAAGATGCCGAATAACGTCATAGTCATTGCGATCAATAACTGCGTTGTAAGCGCTTCTTGTAGAAAGATAATGCCACCTATTGTCGCTAAAACCGGAACCAGCAATTGCAGTACACTTGCTTGGATGCGTGATAGATTGGGTAAAACCAAATACCAGATGCTATACCCTAACCCCGATGTTAGCGCGCCGGCACTCATAGCCAGTACAACACCTTTAAATGAAAGAGCGGTGCTGTAATAAAAGAGCAAAGGAAGTAGTAAGACAGTCATGGGTACGGCTTTAATAAAGTTACCTGTGGTATCCGCTAATGGGGTTTTAGACCCTTTGCCGATTAGTGTATAGCCGCCCCAAGCGATGCCTGCAGCAGCCATCAATATAAATCCTAAAGGCGAAATCGGCGCCGATGTGGCGTTTTGGGTAGGCAGTAATAAATAGGCTAAACCCAGTAACGCAATAATGAGCCCTAGCCATTTAATCAGGCCAAGGCGTTCACCCAAATATAAACTGGTGACAACCAGTGTTACTTGTACGCTGCCAAATAAGATTAAGGCACCGGTTCCGGTATCAAGCGTTAAATAAGCCAGTGAAAACCCTGCCGCATAAATAAAGAGCATCAAGCTGGCTAGCCAGCTGCCACCTTGCATTGCATTGATACCTGCTATTGAGGAAGAAGATTTTGAAGGTGAGGAGGTGCTAACAGAGGGGCTGCTTGCAGGGCGTACGGTAGGTACCATCATAACCAACACCCATAGCATTGCCGCACCAGAAACAATACGGATGATCGTAAAGCTTGCGGCATCAATAGCTAATGACCCAATTGCTAAGCGGCATAATAGTGAATTGGCAGCAAAAGCAATCAGTGCCAGCGCTGTGAACAAGCAGGTTCTTAGAGCAGAATGTGGCATGTTTCTCCGTTTGGGGTGGGTTGAGATCATTGTTCTTGGGTGGGCCCATCGTATAATCACTTTAACGCTTACCGTAATGGATTGAAATGGAGAATCGAATGAAACGTTTGTATGTGTCAGCTTTAACCACTGTTGTAGCGGCTATCGCAATGCTTGCAGATGCAGGGGCTAACGCCTCAGCCAATTCTGCAATGGTTGATATGTGGGTTGAAAATATGAAAAACGAGGGTGCCTTTAAACACTTATCGAGCTGTTCGGGTAAGCCTGTAGGCCAGTTGGAAAAAGCGTTTCGTAAAGATGCGAGCCATTGTGTCGATAAATTCGGCGTTGGTAACCCTCAAGCTATGAGTGAATGCATTCAACAACAGTCAATGAAATCTACTGGCCTGACACAAGCTGAAATGCAAACTTGCGAAGAATCGCATCAAGCCTATCAAGAGAGCGATGACTCCCTTTCTCCTATAGAACAAGAGATGGATGCTTTGAGTGAGCAGATTGGTGATCGCGAACCAACGTCAGCAGAGCTTGCTAAACTCAAAGCGCTACAAGCAAAAATGATGTCAAATTCCCGCGCTAACATTGATCAATATCTTGAAGCCGGAAAACAGCAAAGCAAGCAAACGGCTCACCTTATTTCGTTGCCACGCTACCCCGATAGCCAAGTGATGATGCATATGCATAGGCCATCTGAAATGAGTGTAGAAGATGAAACCTTCCACACATTACCCGCGGCCACCCTAGCTTCTGCGGCCAGCTTTGCGAAGGTTGTGGCGTTTTATCAGAAAAAACTGCCTAATTTTGAAATGAAAAAAATATCAGATGATAATGTGGTATTCATGGAGAAAATGCCCAAGAA
>CALIUX010000109.1 GCA_938048505.1 uncultured Pseudomonadales bacterium | reverse complement strand
CCTTCGATTGCTTTCATTAATCCATTGCAGGCTTCAGAAGCTTTAATGTATTGGCTATGTGCTTTTTTAAATTCGGGCGTTGTTTCTTTTTTGTCTGCCAGGCAGCGGCTAGCTGCTTGGCTTTGTGTCTCAAGGTCAGCTTTGGCTTTTTCAATGCTTTGCTCATCAAGGCTTTCTGCTGCATAGAGATTTTCAGCAATTTTACATACGGCTGAGGTGGCGCCTTCCATATTGCTAACAGCCGCTTTAGCATTTTGCTCTGCCAAGGCAGCTTCTTTGCTACGATTAATTTCTGCATCAATTGTTGCTTGGCAGCGTGCTATGCCAGCATCAAACCGCTCTTGTAGATCAGGCGTGGCATCTTTTTGAGCGCTTTGCCATTCGCTTTCAAGCGACATGAATTTGTGTGTGTAGAGGTGATCAAATGGCTTTTTAGCATGGCGTTCGGCGTCTACACAAAGGCTCTCTAAGTGTGCATGTTTTTTGGCAAGCGCTTCGTCTTCTGCTTTAAATGTGGCAAGGCCCGTTTTGGCTATTTTGTAGATATTTTTGTCTTTACCTTTTGCACCTTTTAGCATGTTATCAAGTGCTGCTCGCTCAGTGACCTTTTCGGCGGCTGCTTTTCTCACTTGTGCGGTGGGCGCTTCGTTCGCCAGAGTAGCGAGCTGCATTTGATCGGTGACAGTATCCAAAGCTTGCTTTGCAGCTGTATTGCTATAGCTGCACAAGGTGAGGATGTCGTCTTCCTTGCAGTCGTTTTGAATTTGTGCGAGCGTGACTTCTCCTTTGTCTAGCAAAGTCCCTATTCGCTGGCGAGCTGCGTTCTTTTCTTTTGTTGTATCAGCGTCTAGTGCGCTGCGAATCAGTTCCGCTCCATACGCCTTATTTTCAACAGCGCTTTTAGAGGCATCTGTTTTCTGGTGCTTGTTGGTTGGAGAGTTGTGTGTTGCGGGCGAGTTTTTAGCTGCGGTAGGTTCGCTGGGTGCACTTTTAAATAAGCGGCTAAAAAAAGATATCATTGTGTCTTCTCTTTAGGGTGTCGTAGCAGAAAGTCTAAAATTACTGGCTGCGCGTATTGATATAGGCTTCCAATGCGGGTGGCATATAGCTGTGCGTGATTGACCAAGGCTATTACTGCTAGCTATCTAATACTAACTAAGCGGTGTAACCCGGATGTATCTTTACCTTTAGCTCTCTACAACCGATATGACCAATCAATACTTTGGCAAGAATTGGTATTCATTTGTACAGAGTTATCGGTTATTCGCTATGTTGATTACGCTTGCTTTCTAGTGCACACCTGTTGGCACTTTAGCATAATCAATGCGTATAAAAAATGCACGTTAGATGGCCTAAAGTAGGCTAATTTTTGCGTGATTGTTTAATTATTGATCGCATTAGAGAGTAGATGGCTTCGAATGAGTATCTTTCAAGGGGCTATGCGCATTGGATAGTTGGGGTCATCTGTGCAAGAAGGGCTCGCGTATGAAATTAACGATGCAGTTCTGTTGGTGAGCTGCTCATCAACGTTAATTCATAGGGGATTATTATGGAGCTTGCGATTGAAGCATGCGAAGGCGGTTTTTATATTGCCAAATTAAGCGAGTCTGACCGTAGTGAGAAGTGGTTGCGAAGCATTTGCCAGAAGCATGGGCTTATGTATAAAGCGAATATGCGCTTTTACAGTCTGTCTCATATTCGCGAATATTTTGAGCCTTTATTGCCTACGGATGTCTGGCTTGAGCACAATCACGCATATGATGAGATGATCGGGTTACCTTCGGCTGGATCAATCCATAGGCAGCCCTTGCACTGGTACAGCGTTTCTAGCTTGTCTCAAAAACGTGCTTAATATGCTTTTTTCTTATTACCATCTTCCCTTCAACTCAGTTTAAACGCTGTGAGATCTCATATCAGAGCAAAGTAAGGCCTACTTATGCCAACTCTCAACGCTAACCCTGCTACCCATAAAGTCTCGCTGGGAACTATTTTTTACGATGGTTCATGCTCACTCTGCCAAAAAGAAATTGCATCACTCAAGCGGGCTGGATGTGCTCTTGATTTAAAAGATATTCATACGGAAGACAATTTACCAGCATCTAAACAGGTATTACTCAAGCAGCTCCATGCTATTACGGGATCAGGTGAAATATTTATTGGCTTTGATGCCAATTTATTCATGTGGCGCCACGGCCATTATGCTTGGTTAGCTCGTATGACTTCTTTGCCTGGTTTGTACACGCTAACAAAAGCGGCCTATAACAGCTGGGCTAAGTGGCGTTACGTATCTCGTTATGGCAGATCAAATAGCTGTGAACCTTGCTCCAAACCGTTAGCTCGTGGTAATGGAAGTTCAAGATGAATGTGATTATTTTGGGCGCGGGCGCGATTGGCACCGCGCTGGCAAGAGCTATCCTGGATACAGATCCCAAAGCACAGTGTTTTGTCACCTATTACCGGAACCCGCCTAATATTAGTCATTCGCGCTTGCAGGCTTTTCAGTTGGATGCGTTAGAAGAAAAAAGCTTTTCGAATTTCGCCGATGAAATAAAAGCGAAGGTAGGGCCAATTAAATGGTTGATTAATACGGTTGGTATATTGCATGACCAAGATCTTCATATTTTCCCTGAGAAACGCTTGGCTGATTTTGATGCGGCAGCTTTTTCGCATGTCACAATGAGTAATATTTTACCAACCGTTTATGCGGCCAAATATCTAGGGCGCCTTTTTGATAAAAAAACAATATCTGTCTTTACATCTATCTCAGCTAAAGTCGGTAGTATCGAAGATAACCGTTTAGGGGGGTGGTATAGTTATCGCTCAAGTAAAGCCGGTTTAAATATGATGCTCAAAAATATTGCAATTGAGTTTTCATACACCAATAAAAATATATGTGTAGCAGCATTGCACCCTGGTACCACGGCCTCAAACTTGTCTGCACCTTTTCAAAAAAATGTACCGCCTGAAAAACTATTTCCACCCGAGTTTACGGCTGGAAAACTTCTAGAAATCATTAAAAATCTCAAGCCTAGTACATCAGCTCAGTATTACAGTTGGGATGGCTCGCTATTACCGTGGTAGTTTTTTATAGCTATTTCGTAGCGTTTGATTTTATGAAAAAAGAAAAAGGATTTTTCATTACTTCAATAAGCATAAGCGGTTTTGATGCTTATAGCGTTAGTGGCATTTTTAGTGTGGTGAATGATTGGGTTAGATTCCTTCTTCTCAGTTGAAATTGATTGTCATTATCTTTTGTGAGCCTTTCTATATATTAATGCTTTATTTTTAAAAGTATTAATATATGCCTAAATAATCGATGCTATGCCAATAAGATGGGGTGCATCATTTCATCATTGAATCTGAATGTTATTGCAACTATACCTTCATCTATATCATATTTATTTGATTTTTAGTTTTTAGTAATTTTCGATTATAGGCGATATTTTTCCTATCGAATAATGATCCATATATTCAGATTTGAATAATCACTGTTTATAGAATGTAAACTAAAAGTTATTTCTCGGTTTAATTTTTAAAGATAAGGTCTTCTATGCTGCCCATTGAGTGTGATATCGAATTATTAGAGGCGACTTGGGGCGACCATTCAATAAATTATACTGTGCGAGTGTTTGATAGGCATTTTCATTGTGATTATACCTATAATGATGTGTGTTTTAGTACGCTGTCTGCATGTTATGGAAAGGACTGTCTTGAAGGGATTTGCTTTCATATTATCGCATTTGAAATGGCTAAATATTGTAGCTTGGCACCGAATACTATTGGTTTTGGGCCCTTATCCCATCATTGCACCCCACAATTTAAAACACTTTGGTTAACAATTTTTAAAAATGTGTGGGGGCAGTGGCGTTATGAACATGATCGCCCTGATTACAACGGTCCTTGTTTTATCGATGCTTTAGCTAAGCAGTCATTCAATGCCATTGAAGAGCGTGACCAACATCAGTCTTATTTGCTTTTTGGTGGTGGCGGAAAAGATAGTTTGTGCGCTATGAAAACGTTAGATGGTCAACGCGTTTCATATGGGACATTTTCTTATTCGCATTCCGTGTATGGTTCGCATGCACTGCAGTTGGCGTTGTCAAACGAGCAAGTCGCGGTAACTAATAATAGTCAGTTGCATACATTAGCTATAGATGATGATTTTTTAGATGGATCGGGTATGCCAAAACAAACGGCATGGCCACCGCGCCAAACTATTCATACACTCTTACATGCCGAAACCCCATGCTCTATCTTTGCTGTTTTGCCTGTTGTATTAATGCATGGTTATCAATCGGTCGTGTTAGCGCATGAGCGTAGTGCAGATTTTGGGAATTTGATCTGGAAAAAAACAGGTGAAGAAATTAACCACCAGTGGGGGAAGTCATGGCAAGCTGAAAGGTTGCTTAATTATTATGTCCGCCAAAATTTAATCACTTCATTTAATTATTTTAGTGTGCTTAAGCCTTTAACTGATGTGTTGATTTTTCAGTTGTTAAGTGAAAATCCATTGCTGATTTCTACAACTCATTCGTGTAATGAAAAAAAACCTTGGTGTAAGCAGTGTGCTAAATGTGCTTATGTATGGCTAAATTTTAAAGCATATTTTCCTAAATCAGTCGTAGATACTATTTTTGGTGAAGACTTATTCGATAATCCCATTAATCTTTTATGGTTTAGGCAAATGTTAGGGCTTGAAGATCATACTCCTTTTGAGTGTGTAGGGCAGGTCGGTGAGGCGCGTTTGGCATTACACTTTTATCGCCAAAACAATACACATACAGTTGCAG
>CALIUX010000108.1 GCA_938048505.1 uncultured Pseudomonadales bacterium | reverse complement strand
CCTAAAAGACCGGGCATTAAATGGTGTATTAGCCAGCTTACTAATACAACAATCAGAGTTGAAATAATATTTAAATTGATTTTTAAAATCTTTGATGCGACAAAGATACCAATGCATTCTAGGGCTAATCCTAAAGGTAATAACACTACATCTCCTTAGTTATGCTAACTGTTTAGATTTCTTGATGAAATCTCTATGAGTTCGATATTTTAATATGGTGACTAATGACTTTAAAGAAAAAATGTCATTATCAAAAAGCTACTTAAACGCTAGCATTGAAGAAAAATTAAAACATTGAAACCATAATTCAACACCGGTAAATCCAGCTTCGCTTAATCGGCTTTGATGTGTTGTAAAACTTTCCGGTAAGAGTACGTTTTCGAGTGCTTGCCGTTTTTGTGCAATCTCAAGGTCGCTGTAGCCTTGGGCACGTTTAAAATTATGGTGCAGCTCTATCATAAGCTCATGATGTCGTGGGTCATCGAATGCGAGTTTTTCTGACAGAATCAGCACGCCACCAGGTACTAGAGCGCTTGCAATTTTTTTAAGGACGGCTAATCGCGAAGTGATGGGTAAAAATTGCAAAGTGAAGTTGAGCACTACGACAGAGGCGGGTTGTAGTGCGATGGATTCTATATCCCCTTCTATTATTTCTACGGGGGTTTTCGCTTTGTCTTGTTCAATATGGTGACGGCATTGAGTCACCATGTCATGAGAGTTATCAATACCGATGATTTTGCACTGTTTTGTACCCATGCCATGGCGCATGGCCAGTGTTGCGGCGCCGAGTGAGCAGCCTAAGTCGTAACAGTGTGTACCATGTTGTGCGTAGCGCTCGGTGATCTGCCCGATCATATGCACAATGGTACTGTAGCCAGGTACGCTACGTTGAATCATGTCGGGGAAAACCGAGACGGTTTTGTCATCAAAACGAAAGTGACCTACGTCTTCGTAGGGTTTGGCGTAAAGGGTATCGGTTTGTTTAGTCATGAATATTTACGTTGAGTGCTAGTCTGCTATGAGATGTTGATCGGTATGCCGCAGGGTTAAGTTTGAGGCTAGGTAGCAGTTTATGGATGAAAGCTTAATAGGATGCTGTTGAGCATCATATGAGTGCATTTTACCTGATTCATTTTGCGGCGTTTAGTGTGACATTATTCGCGTAATACTGCTTAATTTTCTTGCCATAAAATATTCAAATGAAAATGGCTAAACATATGACATTAAAGAAGGTACATTGGTGGCATTCGTCAATACAGGAATTCGCCTCATGCCAAAGATTAAAATCAATGAACAGTGGGTCGAGTTAGATGCCGACCCAGCTATGCCATTACTTTATGCCATAAGGGATATTCACGGCCTAACAGGCACGAAATTTGGTTGCGGTATGGGGCTATGTGGCGCCTGCACGGTACACCTAGACGGACAGCCTACTCGTTCATGTATTACTCCGCTTGCGGCTGTAGAAGGAAAGTCGATCACAACTATTGAGGGCCTTGCTGATCTTGCTAGCACTGAGAATACTCAACCTGTCAATGCACAGGCGAATGAAATGCCGCTTCTCTCAGGCAACCCCTTGCACCCAGTACAGCAAGCTTGGCTAGATCAAAAGGTCGCACAGTGTGGCTATTGTCAGGCAGGTCAAATAATGAGTGCTGCGGCACTTCTGGCTGATAATCATTCGCCTTCTGATGAGCAAATCGAAAATGCCATGCAAGGGAATATTTGCCGCTGTGGTACCTACCCACGTATTCGATTGGCCATCAAGCAAGCAGGGGTTTTGATACAGGAAGCCAAGGTTCTAAAAAATAATCCTGCAAACGTTAAGCTTCAAGAAGCCAAGACTCAAAAAACCCAGACTCAAGATGCTAAAAAGCAAGTGGGAGGTGAAGCATGATAAGCAATGTCAGTCGCCGAGGCTTTTTAAAATCTGTTGGCCTGCAAGGCAGTGCAATGGTTCTAGCTGCACCTTTCTCAATGGCTTCTTCAGCCCAGTACCTCACTGATGAAACTCAGTCGCACCATTTAGGTTTATTTGTCAGTATTGATGCCTCGGGCGCGGTCACTATTGTGAATCACCGTGCTGAAATGGGGCAGGGCATTATTACCAGTGTTCCTCAGATTATCGCTGACGAATTAGGCGCAGACTGGTCTTATGTTTCGGTTATTCAAGCTGAAGGGGATGTAAAATATGGCGGGCAATCAACGGGTGGGTCTGCATCGATCCGTCAGTTTTTTACCTATATTCAGCAAATGGGCGCGATTGCGCGTGAGATGCTTATTCAAGCAGCGGCTAAACAGCTGCAGGTCAAGCCACAAACATTGGTTGCTGAGCAGCATCATATTGTGCACAAGGCCAGTGGCCAAAAGTTGAGTTTTGGCTCTTTAGCCGAAGCTGCCGCAAAGGTTGCTATACCCGATATTAAAACTCTTAAGCTGAAAAAACCGGCCGAGTTCAGTTTGATTGGGCAAGACGTTAAATTGATCGCACAGGCCGATATTGTTGTAGGGCAAGCGCAATACGCACAAGATAAGCAGCTCCCCTCAATGTTGATTGCCAGCATCGAAAGGCCACCCGTAGTCGGTGGAAAAGTGAAATCATTTGATGCAACAGAGGCTAAAAAGGTCGCAGGTGTTGTGGATGTGGTTCGGCTTAAAGATCGATCATGGCCTGTGAATACACGCCCATTAGGTGGTGTGGCCGTTTTAGCCAATAATACTTGGGCAGCCCATGAAGCTCGCAAAAAACTTAAAATAGAGTGGGATACTCAAACCGATAAAATCACAGCCGCCAATGCTAAGCATGATTCTAAAGCTTACTTAAAGGGTTTGGTCGCACAAGTTGCTCAGCCCGGCACGCCGGCTCGTAAAAAAGGTGATGTCTATGCTCACCGTTATGATCAAGCCAAAACAGTTGAGGCAACTTATACCGTCCCATACCATCATCACATGTCTATGGAGACACCGGCCGCAACGGCCTATGTCCATAAAGGGCGTTGTCAGGTGTGGACCGGCACGCAAACCCCTCAATGGGCACAAAACCTCATTGCTGAAGAGCTGGGTATCGAGAAGTCCAAAATT
>CALIUX010000107.1 GCA_938048505.1 uncultured Pseudomonadales bacterium | reverse complement strand
TTCTTTGAGTCTAATTTCATCGATACAGATGATAAAAACTTACGCAAGATCTTCCCCAATATTTTGTCGCCAGTCGGCGGTGTAGGTTTTGCTGAAATCGCAAAGAATGCAACGCAGTGGCATGCACGCGTAGCCGAAATTCAAAGCGAAAATGAAATTCCATTACTCGGTCTATTTAAAGAGCGCAGTGATGGCGCAGGCCACAGCTTTGGCACAACCGCCGTACGCGAATTCGTCAATATGACGGAAGAGCCCATTCAATATGCAGAACAGCCTGAACCTGAGCACCCATTGCGCGTGCCCGATGACGAAGGCTATCGAAAAATGGGCTATGAAGCAGCTACGCCTGAGCAAATCAATCAAGCAAAAATCACCGATGCTTATCGGGATTTCTGTAAAGAATTGTATGCCGAGCGTGCCGAACGCCCCGCTACATTAAGAGATGTATTGGCACTGCCGGTTAACCTGAGCGTGTGCAATACCCAAAGCGAATTTGCCCAAGCACTCAGCCAATTTGCTCTTGAAGTTAATGCCGCTTACGCAGTCCAAGGGGTTAGCCTCTCTGCACAAAGCGCACAGCAATGCACACTTATACTTCAAGGCAGTAAAGTTGATGAGCGCAGTCAAGCTCTAGCAGAGGCTTTAAAAGGCTGGTTGGGCAATCAACTCACTGACATTTCAGTAGCCAAGAACCAGATTGCGCTGACCGTAGCAGAGAGCTGTGATTTTGCCGGTAAATTGGTTGTAGCACCCGATGCGTTACCGCTTGATAAAGTACAGCCTGCACATGAAATTACCGCATCGCTTGCGTCAGGCGCAATGAGTCACGGCGCACTGGTTGCTCGCGCGCACGAAGCCGTTGCCCAAGGCACGAACATTGCCGGTGCAATGAGTAACTCTGGTGAAGGCGGCGAGCACTCCAGCCGTTACAACAGCGTCAAAGCCAGTAAGATCAAACAATTTGCATCGGGTCGATTTGGTGTATGGGTCGGTTACTTGGCCGATCCATCATTGCAAGAGATCGAAATTAAAATTGCCCAAGGTGCTAAACCTGGCGAAGGCGGCCAACTGCCTTCTGCAAAAGTAAATGTTGAAATTGCAGCCGCACGTGGCGGCACACCGGGTGTTGAGCTAGTTTCACCACCACCGCATCACGACACCTACTCTATCGAAGATTTGGGTCAGTTAATTCATGATGCCAAAGCCGCACGGGTTCGCGTGATCGTCAAGCTCGTTTCATCAGAAGGTGTAGGTACGATCGCAGTTGGTGTTGCAAAAGCCGGTGCAAATGTCATTAACATTGCCGGTAATACCGGTGGTACGGGTGCAGCACAGGTTACTAGCCTTAAGAATACTGGCCGAGCAGCTGAAATAGGTATTGCAGAAGTTCACCAAGCCCTTTCTGAAAACGGGTTGCGTGAGCGTGTCACATTGCGCTGCTCTAATGCACACCAAACCGGCTTAGATGTCGTGAAATCGGCTCTAATGGGCGGTGACTCATTTGAGTTTGGTACCACTGCACTCATGATGCTGAAGTGTGTCATGGCTAAGAACTGTAACCTGAAATGCCCTGCTGGCCTCACGACCAACCCAGAAGTTTATGAGGGTGATCCGCGCGCGTTGGCTCAGTACTTTATTAACTTGGCGCATGAAGTCCGCGAAATCCTAGCGAGCATCGGTTATAGCAGCTTGCGTGAAATACGCGGCCGCAGTGACCTCTTGCACTTAGTGGATCACAGCAGAGTACAAGGTCGCCTAGACGTAACCGGGCTGTTAAAGCCTGCTGAGACACACCATGTTGAAGATGCTGTTGCACTAGAGGCTAACTTTGGCCCCGATGATGCTTACATACGCGAAGCAGCGAGTGGCTTTTTTGACATCAACGCAGATCACCTCGATATTGAAGGCCCACGCCTCAATAACTGTAACAAAACAACAGGTGGCCAGTTTGCCATTGATGTTGAGCGTTTCTTAAATTATGAAATGAGCCCAGCACAACGCGCTACGCACCCAAGCATTGATACCCTTAGCAATGGCCGCATTGTCTTGCGACCTGAAAGCCTCCGCGTGCATACGCACAATTCGGCAGGTCAAAGCTTTGGAGCATTTAATAACACGGGCATCAGCCTTTACCATCAAGGTACTTGTAACGATGGTGTCGGTAAAGGCAGTAGTGGTGGTCGAATCGTGGTCACTAACGCTGGCGGTGGTAGCGACGAGATCGAAGGCAATGTACTCGTCGGCAACTTTGCACTATTTGGCGCCTCAGGTGGTGAGCTATTTGTTGAAGGCCAAGCAGGTGACCGCTTTGGCGTACGTAACTCGGGTGCTGTTGCCGTCGTTGAAGGCGTAGGTGACTTCTGCTGCGAATATATGACCAACGGCAGCATCATTAACCTTGGTACTTACGGCAAAGGTTTTGGTAATGGCATGAGTGGTGGTACCGCTTACCAGTATGACCCCGAGGGTCTGATTGCTGAGCGCTGCAGCCACGACTCCGTTCGTGTTACACGCCTAAGCGAAGACAGCGAGCTAATGCGCGGCCAAGAGCAAGCGCTACGTTTGCACCTCGAAGAGCATGCAGCCGTTACACAATCTGCTTTGGCAAAAGCGCTACTCAAAGACTGGGACAACAGCCGTCAACATTTCTATGTTGTTATTCCTCTAGCACTTTACAACTACCATACGGGTTCAGCCATTTTGGCTAAAACGGATCGTAAAGCACTGCTAGAAGAGCTTTCGCAAGGTTGGGGGCTCTGGCACCTGCGTCGTATTGCAGAGCGTTATCGTGATGGTAATAACCTGTTCGATGATAAAGTGCCTACTTATGGCGACTGCGAATCTGACTTAATATGCCAATATGCCAATGCATCCGGTGTATTACGCCGTGCTCTAGAGCTCGCAGAAAAAGCGGATCTGGTCAAAACCAATACAGTCAGCACAGATGAAATGGCGCGTCATCTCATCGAATCTGAAGACCGTAAGCTCTTAGAGCAATTGGTTAAAGACGTTAAAGAAGCGTTAAAAGACTATAGTGATGAAGCATTAGCCGCTCTACTTGCTGATAAGCGAGTACGTGACTACAAAGAAGCAATGAGCTTAAGAGAAATCTGGGATAGTCGTGCCTTTGGTACTGCAGTATGGATCATGTCGCGTGACCGTGATAATCATACCGAATTAGCCGATTACCCAGCACTTGAAGAAGCGTTAGCGCGCGTTTATTTGCAACGCTGGTCAGAGCTGCTCACCGCAGCCTAAGCGACTTGCCAAACGTAATGCCGAATTGAATGAATTGAGAACAGCGGGCGCAAGCCCGTTAAGTGGAGTAAAAATGAGTAAACCGGAAAACACTTCGCAGACAACTGTGCCTTTTCTGCCAACTGATATCCCTTTCAGTGACAACCAAAAGCAATGGCTAGGTGGCTTTTTAGCGGGCCTACATAGCCGTTTATTGGTTACCAGTCAAAATGCACCTGCGGGAACGGCTGCGCCCGTAGCGCAAAAGCCTATTACCATCCTTTACGGTACTCAGACGGGTAACGCAGAAGCGGTTGCAGAAGATGCTGCTGAAGCGGCCCGCGCGCAAGGTCTTGCCCCTGTTGTGCAAGATATGGATGAAATAGAAGTAGACCAGCTCGCTAATATCGAGCGTTTACTGATTGTCACCAGTACCTACGGTGAAGGCGAAATGCCCGATAATGCACAAGCATTATGGGATGCCATTAGCGAAGACAACGCACCCAAGCTTAACAATATGTTTTTCTCAGTATTGGCGCTTGGTGATACCAGCTACGATGGCTTCTGCGTTGCCGGCAAGCTTTGGGATGCACGCTTAGAAGAGCTCGGCGCTCAGCGTATTTGCGATCGTGTTGATTGCGATGTTGACTTTGATGATCCTGCAAACCAGTGGATCGAAAAAGCCGTTACAACTATTGCCCAAAAAGGCTCAGAAGCTGCAGCACCTGCGACGGCTTCCGCTGCACCGAAAAAAGCGAAATCAAAATACAATCGCAACAATCCGCTTGCCGCTAAGCTCACAGCCAAAAAGCTGTTAAATGGCGAAGGGTCGAGTAAAGAAATTGTTCATTATGAATTTTCATTAGCGGGTAGCGGCGAAACCTATGAAGCGGGTGATGCACTCAATGTGATCGCCAAAAACCGCTCAGATTTAGTCGCTGAATTGATTGGCTGCCTGAATGCAAAAGCCAGTGACGTTGTCACACTTGGTAGCGAAAGCCTTTCTTTAGAGCAAGCACTGACCGAAAAACTGGAAATACGCACACCCAGCAAAGAGCTCGTTGCAGAATTGGCCAAACGCTCTGGTGATGCAGAGCTGAACCGCCAGTTAGAAAATGCCGATAACGAAGCCATCAATGATTACTTATGGGGCAAAGACTGCGTTGACCTCATTAAAGCATTACCGGCTAACTTAACAGCACAAGAATTCTGCGGATTAGCGAAAGGCCTTGCACCACGTGCCTACTCTATTTCATCTAGCATGAATGCTCACCCTGAAGAAGTTCACCTGACCATCGGCAGTGTTCGCTATGATAGCAATGGCAGACCCCATAATGGCGTATGCTCAACTTTCTTAGCCGATATTGCCAATGAAGGCGATAGCGTTGATGTGTACTTCTCGCCAAATAAGAGCTTCTCGGTTCCTGAAGATAACGACTTACCCATGATTATGGTCGGTCCTGGTACAGGTATCGCCCCTTTCCGTGCATTCTTAGAAGAACGCTCTGCACGCAAAGCCGGTGGTGATAACTGGTTATTTTTTGGTGACCGTAATGGCAAAACAGATTACATCTATCAAGATGAAATTGAAGCCATGCAAAAAAGCGGCGTATTGACTCGTATTGATCTCGCATTTTCACGAGACCAAAAAGAAAAAATCTACGTGCAAGACCGTATGTTAGAAAACGGCGCAGAGCTATTTGCTTGGCTTGAGCGTGGTGGTTACTTCTACATTTGTGGTGATGCATACCGCATGGCAAAAGATGTCGATAAAGCATTACATACGTTGATTGCTGAGCACGGCAAACTTGATGAAGCCGGTGCAGAAGCTTACGTTGCCAAGCTCAAAAAAGAAAAACGCTATGTAAGAGATGTTTATTAACTCTCCCTTGTAGCGCATACCGGCCCATAAGGGCCATGTTGGTAACATATTGAAAGAGATGGGAAGGAAACCACTCTCTCGTTATTGGATAACGATTTAGCTATTTAATATGCCACTCAGCAACCTGACACCTCCTCACAAAACAGTGAGGAAGTGTTTACATGCCCAAGCCAACTATTAATTCAATCCCTAAAAAACCTAAACTAAGCGCGAAATAGGCGATAAGCTTTTCTATTTTTAAGGAAGATCGGCCCGCTCTTGCAGGCAAGGCATGCCTTCAAATACTAAGAAGCAAAGCTATGCCATTCTTTTGAGCATAATGCTGCTCTAAAGCCTTTATTCAAATCGCTTATCACTGGCTTTCATCAACTTTTCAAGGCACTCTTACAGATATTTCCCACTAGGTTTTTCTAACTGGATATTTCGGTAGCACATCATGCCTTCTATTGCTTGGTTAAAACGCCCCTTTTGCTTTTCGCTTTTTGCATTAATAAACATGTATTACATCCATGCAGCACACGGCCTAGAAAAAACGCTGCTAAAACCTGACGCGCCGGTGTCTTGGCAGCATGATGTATCAGGTCAGTTAACACAGCACTTAATTATTGACCTTGTTAACCCAGAGCAGTATGCATCGATAAGTGTCTTTGCAGACAATGAGCGTATTGTGGACAGGCTTAACATCCCCAAAC
>CALIUX010000106.1 GCA_938048505.1 uncultured Pseudomonadales bacterium | reverse complement strand
CGCAACGCTAACTACGGTAGCGCTCATAGCCAAATTGACCTCAAAGATGATGCGTTACTCACCGAAACGGGTCATATATTGCTCGATTTGGCCAATGCATTAAATAAAACACAAGTAACGGTCAATACACCGCTCAGATCATCTGTACGCTAAGCTCGTTAGTCGTTAAAATCAGGCCACCTCTTTAGGTGGCCTTTTTTATGGCTGCCATTTCAATAGCATGCCGTTTTTGCATTACTGGGGATTGGCAATCGGTTAAAGCCGTGGGCCATAAACAGCTAACATCAAGATACGGTGTATTCAGTCAGTAGGGTATTTATGAAGTGTATATCTTTTAACGTCAATAGCGTGCGAATGCGTTTGCATCAACTCAAGCAAGTCACAGATACCTATCAACCCGATGTGATTGGCCTACAAGAAACCAAAGTGACTGACGATGCCTTTCCATTAGAAGAAATTCAGGCTTTAGGGTACAACGCCGTCTTTATTGGTCAAAAAACACACTATGGTGTAGCGCTACTGATAAAAGATACGCATCAATACGACAATATCGTCAAAGGTTTTGACTCCGATACCGATGACGATCAAAAACGTTTTGTGGGTGCGCGCATTCACATCGGCGATAAGCCCCCTATTACCGTACTCAACGGATATTTTCCTCAAGGCGAATCTCAGGATCACCCCTTAAAGTACCCTGCCAAAGCCAAATATTATCGTGACTTACAGACGCACCTAGACACCCATCATCAACCTACTGATTTTTTAATTGTGATGGGTGATATGAATATCTCTTATCAAGACTGCGATATTGGTATTGGTGAGGATAATCGTAAACGCTGGCTGAAAACCGGAAAATGTAGCTTTTTACCCGAAGAGCGTGAATGGCTTAAAACTTTGATGGACTGGGGACTAACGGATACCTACCGTCAGCAACATGGCGACAGCAATGAGCGTTTTAGCTGGTTTGACTATCGCAGTAAAGGTTTTGATCGTGAGCCCAAACGAGGCCTACGCATCGACCTAATCTTAGCAACACCGCCGCTAATGGAGACATTTAAAGCGGCAGGCATTGATTACGAGGCACGTGGAATGGAGAAGCCCTCTGACCACTGTCCTATTTGGGCTGAGTTTGCTTAAATTTCCTTCTTTATTCTACTGATAAGCATGATGTTATGAGTCAATCAAAGCACGTTCGAGCCTATGGCTTTTGGGATTCTCCACTCACGAGCGAGTCTCTGGCCGCTGGCAGCATACGCCTGGGAGCTCCAATGCTGTGGGGTGATAAAGTGCTTTGGACGCAAAGCCTCCCATCAGAGAATGGCCGCATTAGCTTGATGGAGTGCGATGAAAAGGGTGAACCTAAAAGCGTGCTACCCGCACCGTGGAATATACGCTCTAAGGCGCATGAATATGGCGGCGGAGCCTATGTCTTGGATCATGACACATTCTATTTTGTTAACGCAAGCGATCAAAATATTTATGCTTATACGTTAGGAAAAGGATTAAACAGCGTCGATCCCGTTGCTATCACTCAAAATAAGAAAGGCGATGTTGCTCGCTATGCCGACCTAAAAATCGCCAACAATAAAGTAGGAGGCGATACATGGCTATATGCTATTGCGGAGCATTTAGGCACGGCTTCTGCTGATGGCGCACATCATAATGAACCTAAAGTATCTGTCATTGCGATCAATACAAGAACGCAGCAGCTTTACACCTTAGCTGAAGGGGCAGATTTTTATGCGGGTTTAACAATAAACCCGCAAGTGAATTACGGCCAGCATGCCTCTGATGACCGGCACCAATTAGCCTTCATTGCGTGGCAGCATCCTAATATGCCCTGGGATGAAACAGCTTTATGGCAGCTTGAATGGGCTGCAGGCAACCCCGCATCAATTCAACAAACCTGTATTCATTCACCCTCTGGTGCATCAATTGTTCAACCCGAATTTAGCCCCCAGGGTACGCTTTTTTACGTAAGCGATGAGCACAATGGCTGGTGGAATATTTGCCAAGCAAAGGCTTCAGGCGCGCACTTTAAAAATGAGCTTGTCTGCTCTTTGGAAGCCGATTGCGCCACACCGCAATGGACGTTTGGCATGAAAAACTGGGGCTTCCTCGATGCCCAGACCATCCTTTGTAGTTACAGTCAAAATGGCGCTTGGTCGTTAGCCAAACTCAACCTTGCTAAGAAGCAAGCAGAAAGGCCTTTAACTCATCATGACGTAACCCGCATTGAAACGCCCTATCAGACGTTTAGCGATATGTACTGCCATAACAGCAGAGCTGTTTTTTTAGCTGCGGGCTTCCATCTAGCCCCTACTCCGGCTTACTACTTAGAAAGTGATGACGGCCAAGCTATTATAGAGCCTGTGGTGAATCAAACCCCTGCAGATTATTTAGAAGCGAATAGTGCAGCTGAGCATTCAAACATCAGCGAGCCTAAAAGCCGATATTTTGAGTCGAATGACGGCAATCGTGTTCACTTTTGGCTCTATATGCCCCGAAACTCTCAATTTAAAGCGCCTAGCGATAGCAAGCCTCCTCTCATTGTTTTAGGGCATGGCGGTCCAACAGGCGCAACAGACCCCGCCTTCAATTTGAAGATTCAATTCTGGACGCAGCGCGGTTTTGCTGTGGCAGACGTTAATTATCGCGGTAGCACGGGTTTTGGGCGTGAATATCGCCAAGCACTGCAAAAATCTTGGGGTATTAAAGATGTTGAAGATCTTTGCCAAGTCGCTAATCACTTAGTCTCTTTAGATGAAGTCCACCCACAAGCCAAGTTCATCAAAGGCTCTAGCGCTGGTGGTTATTCAGTATTGGCCGCACTGACCCTGCATGACGTTTTTGATGGTGGCGTCAGCCTGTATGGCATCGCAAACCTACACTCACTTGCAACCGATACGCATAAATTTGAGTCACATTATCTAGATGGGCTCATCGGCCCCTACCCAGAAGAACAGCAAGAATACACAGATCGCTCACCGATCAACCACATCGACAAATTAAGCTGCCCCATATTCATTGCGCAAGGGCTGGATGATAAAGTAGTGCCACCTTCGCAGGCAGAGCTGATTGTTAATGCAGCCAAAACAAAAGGCATACCGGTAACGTATCTTCCTTTTGAGGGAGAAGGCCATGGCTTTCGCTTGCCCACAACACTCAAGACCCTTTTTGAGCAAGAGTTGTTATTTTATCAATCATTACTGCAAAAAAAACCCGCATGACATATTTGAGTGGCACAGAGAGCATGCGAAACCTCAAGCAGCTTAGCAAGCCTGATCGTAAGCTAGACATTTAACCAATCTGCAATGC
>CALIUX010000105.1 GCA_938048505.1 uncultured Pseudomonadales bacterium | reverse complement strand
TTAGGTTGTGCATCGGCCAAAACATATTCGAGCTTGTTACCATCAAATGACGGTGAAAACTGTAGTGTGCTGAGGTCTTGAGAAATATCGAGTATTTCTTCTTTATCACTCGTGACAATGATTTGGTTATCTTGGCAAGTATATGTCGCCAGGAGCTCAAACTCAGGCTGCGATATGCGCAGGACACCTTGATCAAATGTTAGGGTGCTGCGGGCTTTCTGCACACCTGACTCGGTTATAGTGTGATCTTGTAATGTAAGTGAGTGGTAAGTGCGGCCATTGATTTGTTTACAGAGTGGGCTATCAAGGTTGTTATTTAATGCTTCGCAGCGAGCGGGATCATAGCCATCAAAAATATGCATTGCGTTTTTTAATCTTACACCGCAAAAATCGCTGGTTTCGTGAATGACTTTGCAGCCTTCTTCAGGGCAGGGGCGTTCAGTGATACGCCAGCAGCTCGGCGCACCTGCGTAGTAGGGTGAGTTGCAATCATCATAAACAAAAATACTACTGCTGCTACTGCTTGATTGAGTGATATAAGGCTCACTGCTGACTGCGCTGTTTACAGAAGATATAACGGGAGCGCTAGTACTCGTATATCCCGATGAGCTATTTGAGCTTGTTGTATAACCTGAGCTGTCTGAATTAGCTGAGGCCTGCGATGATTTGATAGAGCTGATAGTGTCACTTGATGAAGAGGCTGGCTCTATTGTTATGACATATCCTGCGCCGTCACAAGCGGTTAAAACTGACGCGAATCCAAGAGCAGAGATGAGCTGAACAAAGCGTAACGGTCTAAAATGAGACATGCTTTTACCCTGTATTAAGTAGGTTGATCAACGAGGTTGCGGCCAAATACTTGTCGGATAATAACGTGTTGCATTATGCAAGATTGTAATGAAGTGTATTGAGCGAGGTGCTGCATACTCACCTTGCAACTTTTGATGTCATCAAAACTCGCACTATTTTGCTAGATTTGCATTAAGAGACATCTTTCCATTTGCGCAATGCTTCAAAACGTTCTGTTGCAGCTAAGCACTTTCCTGTATGAAGGTTAAGGCTAGACTGAACACTCTCTTGATTAAGACGCAAAAAAGGATTGTATTGTTGTTCATCTTTGAGTACACAAGGAAGGCTAGCAAAGCCATTAGCTAATTGATATTGAATATGCTTAGCTTGTTCTGTGATGGCGTTGTTGTCAGGCTCGACTTTCTGAGCAAAAGCTAAATTATTGAGAGTGTATTCATGGCTACAAAATAACGTCGTTGAAGGGGGTAGTGCGCCAATACGTTTTATACTCGTTTCTAGTTCAGCCATATTGCCTGTTTGCTTGATTCGCCCGCAGCCTGCCGAAAAAAGCGTATCACCACAAAATGCCCATTGAGGCTCATCAGCATAATAGGTGACATGATCGGCTAGGTGTCCCGGCGTGTGCCACACAGTAATCTCAAGGTCATCTAAAGAGATTTGATCACCTTCTTGAATGGTGTGTGTGACTTTGGGGTGAACACCTTTGTAACCATAAACGGGAACAGTATATTGAGCCAGTAAGTCATCAATACCATTGACATGATCCCAATGGCTATGGGTGATTAGCATACCCGCAAGGCGTAAATTAAGCTTTGCAAGGATTGATGAAATAGGCTCTGCATCGCCAGGGTCAACGATCCAAGCCTGCGTATTGTTATGGATGAGCCAAGCATAATTATCGCTAAAGAGCGGTATCGCTAAGACGGTAAAGTTTTTATGGAATACAGGCTGTGATTTTAAAAGCATATTAGAGCTCGGTCTTGGCTTACAATTTAGCTGGCAATAATTGACATGAATACATGAACTATACCATTTAAAGTACGCACTTTAAGATAAGCTGATTTCTATTCACTGTGAGTGGCTTGATCAATATCTTTTTGGATGTTTTCTGCCTCGCTTGTCAAACGTGAATACTCTCTTATATTTCCGTCTCTTTGCGCTTTGAAGGCTTGCTCAGTGAGTTGTTTATGCTTTGTCTGCAGCTTTTTGATGGGGTTAGGTTTTAACCATGAAAACATCGACATCTCCTAAAATAAAGTAGGTTCCCGCTCTTAATATCTTGCACAAAGGCGAGCTTCGTAGACTGTACGTAAAAAATGCGAAAAAGATTTGATCGATGGCTCAATGTATTGGATAGATATTCCTATACCATAAAATGTTCTTCCTTAAAAAAAGGCCCGTTCACTCCACTTGAGATTGAACGGGCCTTTTGAGGCTTTTATTAAGGTCTTCCTCTTATTTAAGACCTAACAAACGTAGCATTAGCTTTTTAAGTCAAAACGATCTAACTGCATTACCTTAACCCATGCCTTGACAAAATCATTGATTAACTTTTTATTACTGCCTTCATAAGCATAGACTTCAGCTATGGCCCTTAATTCAGAGTTTGCACCAAAGATCAAATCAACTGATGTTGCGGTATATTTCTTTGCTCCTGTATTGCGGTCAAAACCTTCATAAACATTGGGGTTTTGGCTTTTTTCCCAACGAGTATTCATGTCGAGAAGGTTCACAAAGAAATCATTACTTAAAACACCAGGACGTTGTGTTAAAACACCATGCGCGATGCCATTAATATTGGCGTTTAGTGTGCGTAACCCGCCGAGTAATGCAGTCATTTCTGGAATGCTTAAATCGAGCTGATCAGCTTTGTCAATAAGCATCTCAGTTGGCGAACGATAGCTATTAGTCGCGTTGTAGTAATTTCTGAAAGCATCAGCATGTGGCTCGAGTAATGAGAAAGAGCTTACATCTGTTTGAGCTTGTGTGGCATCGGTTCGTCCAGAAGTGAAGGGAACCTCTATGTCTACACCGGCTTCTTTTGCAGCGGCTTCAATAGCGGCTGCACCACCTAATACAATTAAATCAGCCAGTGATATAGGATGTTTTTTACTTGTATGCTTTGCTTGTATTTCAGATAATCTTTTCAATATGCTAGCAAGTTGAGCTGGACTATTGGCTGCCCAATCTTTTTGAGGAGATAAAGCAATACGAGCACCATTAGCACCGCCACGCATATCGCTTGCTCTGAAAGTAGATGCAGA
>CALIUX010000104.1 GCA_938048505.1 uncultured Pseudomonadales bacterium | reverse complement strand
TCTCGTACAACCGTATTGATCAATACATTAAGTGATCAAGCATACTATGCTGCAGATGCGGGCTTGGAGTATGCTGCGGTGCGGTTGAATCGCGTTGCTTCTATATCTCATCTTACGGAATCTCAGTCAACTGAAGCGGTTGCTTTGTCGGTGGTATGTAGTGAGTTAGATAAAGCTGATTTGACGTTTGATGCAACGGGGCTTAAGGCTTGCCGTACTGAATTGCAATGCAGAGAAAGTGTGAACACCAATATGACTTCTTTGTATTGGCTTGGGAGCGTAGCAAGTTGTGGCGCGGGTGAAACCTCTTCGGTGCGTGTCCTCAATAGGGTGGTGCGTTTTGAGAAGTAATGATTCGATGGGTTTGGTTTATTCTCTTTATGGAGCAGGGTAAGATCGCCAGCCTTAACTTAAATAATATTGTTTAGATTTTTATTAATGTGGGTTCGACTAATTTGGATTCGTCTATGAGTACACCGCTTATTATTGCCATTATTGCCATTGTTGCGCTGGCGTCCCAATGGACGGCGTGGTTAACCAAGCTGCCGGCTATTTTATTTTTGCTGATTGCGGGCATTATTTTAGGGCCTGGCGTGGGGGTTCTAGAGCCGGATGCCGTCTTTGGTGAATTGCTCTTTCCGCTTGTTTCATTGAGTGTGGCGGTCATTCTCTTTGAGGGCAGTCTCACCCTGAGGTTTGATGAACTGCGTAAGCTGGGCAGCGTGGTGCACCGGCTAGTCACCATTGGTGCGCTGGTCAGTTGGGCGGTTGTCGCCTTGGCCGTACGCTTTCTCTTTGATGTTGATTGGGGTATTGCGGTTTTATTGGGTGCAATAACCGTTGTGACGGGCCCAACCGTTATCGTACCGCTATTGCGAACGGTTAGACCCAGCGCCAAGGTGGCAGGTATTCTGCGCTGGGAAGGTATTGTAATCGATCCCATTGGAGCACTGTTTGCGGTTGTGGTGTTTGAATTTATTGTGACCGCAAGCGAAGGGCATGCCTTAACGCACAGTGTATGGTTGTTTTGCCGCGTGCTGTTTTGGGGTTTCTTTTTAGGCGGCTTGGGCGGTTATATCTTGGGCCTAATACTTAAGCGCCATTGGCTACCCGAGTACCTGTTGAACTTAGCAACGTTGACTTTTGTATTTGCTATTTTTACTTTCTCGAATGCATTGGCTCATGAATCCGGTTTATTGGCTGTGACTGTGATGGGTATGTGGCTTGCCAATACTCGCGGTATTCATATAGAAGAAATTTTAAACTTTAAAGAAAACCTTACGATTGTTCTCATCAGTGGGCTGTTCATTATTCTTGCGGCCCGTATTGATTTAGATCAGCTCGTTTCTTTGGGCTTGCCTGTTTTACTCTTGCTATTGGTCTTGCAGTTTATTGCTCGCCCTTTATCCGTCTTTGCTTCAACAACCGGCTCAACCTTGAGCTTTAAAGAGCGTTTGTTGCTCTCTTGGATTGCACCACGCGGTATTGTTGCAGCAGCCGTATCGGCGATTTTTGCCTTAAGGTTGGTCGATGCGGGTGTGCCACAAGCAGAGCTGCTGGTACCAATTACATTCAGTGTGATTATTGGAACAGTCTTGCTGCAGAGTGTGACGGCGCGCTATCTTGCTAAGGCGTTGGGTGTGGCTGAATCAGCGCCAAGAGGCTATTTAATTGTAGGGGCTAACCCCGTTGCACGCTTGATTGCTAAAACACTTCAAGATGCGGGTTTTAGGGCGATTGTGACCGATTCCAGTTGGGATAATATCAGTGCTGCACGCATGGAAGGCCTAGATACCTTTTATGGTAATCCAGTATCTGAGTATGCTGACCGCAAGTTGGAGCTAGTAGGCATTGGGCGCCTGTTGTGTTTATCGCCGCATCGTGAACTCAATACCGTGGCGAGCATGCGATACCGCTCGGAATTTGGGAAAAATGAACTGTTTTCATTACGCAGCACGCATGATCGTAATGCGGCAGAAAAGCATCAGGTAGCCTCTGATCATCGCGGTAATATCTTATTCAGTGAGCATATGAACTACGGCAAGCTGGCAAGCTTGGTGAGCCAGGGCGCGCAGGTTCGCCAGACGCGCATCAGTGAAGAATACACTTTTGATAAGTACGTTGAGCAAAGTGGTGGCAAAGTAGAGCCGCTTTTCTGCATCTCACCTAAAGGGCGCTTACATTGGTTTATTGAAGGTGAAGACCTTTTGCCCGAGGCAGGTTGGAGTATCTTTAGTTTGATCTCGGCTGATAAATTAGCAGAAAAGGCCGCTGAGAAGATCGAAGATAAATCAAGCGAGTAAGCTTGTTCGAGCTGAGGTGAAAAGGGCAGTGCGAGAGCGCTGCCCTTTTGTTTTATGGCGTGTTGCAATGCTTGATTGGTGGTTATCGCGCAGTGTTTTTGGTCTTGTGCTGGGGCTTAGTGATTGGGTCTTGTGATCAGGTTTGTATGATTGAGTGATTACTGCAACTTTGCAATATGCTGCGTATCAATGCCAATCTCACGATCGCGAAAACCCATCAAGTATAAAATTGCATCAAGACCTAATGTAGAGATCGATTGTTTTGCGCTGGCTTTTACCAGTGGCTTGGCTCTAAAGGCAATGCCTAACCCAGCGATGCTGAGCATCGGGAGGTCATTCGCGCCATCACCGACTGCAATGACTTGCTCCAGTGATATTTGCTCTTTATCAGCTAATTCCTGTAAGAGCTCTGCTTTACGTTCACCGTTAACAACAGTACCGACAACGCGGCCTGTTACTTTGCCTTGCTCGATTTCAAGCTCATTGGCAAAGACGTAGTCAATGCCTAATTTCTTTTGCAAGTAGCGACCAAAGTAATTAAACCCGCCCGATAAAATTGCTGTTTTATAGCCCAGCTTGTTCAGTGTGCTGAGTAGATGTTCTGCACCCTCGGTAATGGGTAGGTTTGCAGCAATGTGCTCTAGCACGCTTTCATCCAGCCCTTTTAGGAGGGCCATGCGCTGCACAAAGCTTTCATTGAAATCAATTTTGCCGCTCATGGCATCTTCGGTGATGCGAGCCACTTGATCTCCTACACCTTGTGCTTTGGCTAGCTCATCAATTACTTCGGCTTCAATGAGTGTAGAGTCCATATCAAAGCACACTAACCGGCGTGTGCGTCGGTACATGCTGTCGGCTTGGAAGGCGATATCAACATCTAAGCGTGAGGCAATGGCGGCAAACTCGGCTTTTAGCTTTTTGGGGCATTCGGGTTCGCCCCTCGCCGAAAACTCAACGCAAGCCTTGGTATTGTCGGGTGAGATGGCCGGATTTTCGAGTGCTAGCGGCACGCGCCCCGATAAGCGACTAATATTATCAATATTCAGTCCTTGTTCGGCCATAATGCTTGTTAGGCAGGAGAGCTGCTCAGCGGTAATTTGCCTCGCTAAAAGCGTAACAGTATGTCTCTTTTTACCATTGTGGCTGACCCATTTTGCATAGCTTTCTAAAGTGATGGGCTGAAAGCGCACCTGCATGTCAAGCGCATGCATGGCATAGAGGATCTCTTTAACCGCAGGGGACGAATCTTCTTGCGCACAAAACTCAACCAATATGCCTAAAGAAAGGTTGTCATGAATTACTGCTTGGCCAATATCTAATACATTGGCATTATGTTTAGCTAGAATACCTGTTACTGCAGACGTAACGGCAGGGCGGTCGCCGCCAGCAATAGTTATTAAAATAAGCTCGTGCACCGTGTTACCAACTCAAGTAAAAATTTTTGCCATTATAGCGCTCTTATGAGAGCGTCGCTGAAAAACATTTTTAATCATCTTGTTCTAATCTCGATGTTTTAATCGTGTTTGTTGAGTGATGAATGTTTTAATGATGATGGTTGAAGCAACGGTTGTTTCTAGTTGCTAATTTACTTGTTGAATGAATTTACATTCAGTATGAGATTGATATAAAAGCGTTATATGCCAATTCGAATTCACTTTAAGTACTTACCCAGACTGTTTTGTGTTGTTATGGGTGCACTGGTTATGTTGCTGTTTGTAGCAGGCTTAGGCTGGTTGCACGCCACTAAAACTGAAAAAGCGTGGCAATCTGATTATGGCAATGGGATTGCAGTGATGGCTGCGAAGGCTGCGGTTGATGCAACGCTCAATCATGACCTCGTCAGCCTGCAAGTAATCTTGCAAGATGCGTTGCATAGCCCCAAAGTATCTTTTGCGACCCTTCATGATGTTGAAAATAACTTGCTTGTGCAGGCGGGCGAGTCGCTCTCTCTTCATGAGCAGCGGGTGGCTGCCAGTTTTTCTGCCCCTATTAGTTTTCAGCAGAGTGTTGCAGGCTATGTCACGGTGTATTTAGATTCTCAGGCAAGGCCAAAAACGCTGACTCTCGCTTTTTATGTTGGCGTCTTTTTATTGTCATTGATTGCACTGCTGTCATTAATAGAGGTGTGGCCGCAACTATTTGAGGTAAAACCAAAAGCCAAAACAGATGAGCTAAATGATGGGCCAGATGAATTAAATTGCCTAGACGAAGATGAGGC